>VAZT01000061.1 GCA_005884825.1 Alphaproteobacteria bacterium | reverse complement strand
GATCGCGCTCAAACAAAGCCGCCACCGCTGCAAGTCCGCAAATCCGCAACAGCTGCCGTGAATGCGGCGGCCGGTTCTCACCGTCCTTCGTCTCGCTATCCCGAAATGGACAAATTGACGTAGTGAGTAGCCGTATCCCCGTGCAAGCGGGGCTCGAAAGGCGGTTTTGGGAGCTTGCGCAATGGCGGCCTGGATCGAGACCTGTCGCAGCGTCGTGTCCCCTTGGGAGTGCGATGTCACGGAACATTTTACGATCGCATATTATTTCGACCGGCTGGCGGATGCGGCCGTAACGACGGCGGAAAATCTGGGCTTTCGTGATCTCGCCGGCTCGGCCCCCCGCCGCTTCGACGTCCGGTTTGTTCGCGAGCTTCGCGCCGGCGCCAGCTTTCATATTCTGAGCGCTCCCATCGCACTCGACCAAAACTCGGTTCGCCTCGGTTACCAAATCATCGACTCGGCCGATGGCGAAGTCACCGCTTGGGTCGAGGAGACGCTCGACCACGCGGCGGCGCCATTGCCACGAAATCTTTGGGAGGCGATTGGCGGGCGCCTCTTGGCCTGGCCGGGACCCGCCGTCGGACGCCGTCCCGAGCCGACCAGAATCGAACAGTTTATTCCGACCGTACGCGATCGGATCAAGCCGATGGATTTGGATTCGGGCGGGAGGCTCGCGCTTTCGTCATTTGTCCACCGCTTCACAGCCGGCTCCATCCAGGCGCTCGCCGCCATAGGCGCCACATCCGCTTACATGAACGCCGAGCGCCGCGGCTATTCGACATTCGAGCTCGCGTTGAAGGTAACCGGCTCGCCGCGATCAGGCGATCCGGTCCTCGTCGAGACCGGCATCGTGCATCTCGGCAATTCATCGATCCGCTTTGTTCATCGGATGAGCGATCCGGCAACCGGGGCCGAATACGCGCGGCTCGGACAATTCGGGGTGCAGCTCGACCTTGACACGAGGCGGCCCGCCGCGCTGCCGGACCACCTGCGGGCAGCTGCCGCCCCGCTGCTGGTCCCAGTTGGCTAGACAGGAGACGGCAATGACGCAAATGGAGCTGCCGGACATCGGTTTGTTTGAGGCGATCTATTCGGCACGGTCGATCCGCCGTCTCAAACCGGATCCGGTCCCGAAAGAGCTGATCACCAGGATCCTAGATGCGGCGATCCGCGCACCGTCGGGCGGCAATGCTCAGAGCTGGGCTTTTGTCGTTGTGCGCGACCGGGAGCTGAGGCGCCAGCTCGGCGTCATCTACCGCAAGGCCTCAGATATCGCAGAGGCGGTCTATGCGGCGCGCGGCCGTCCGCCACATCTGACGGAGCGTCAATATGCTCGGTTTATGGCCGCTGGCAGGCATCTCTGGGACCACATGGGTGAGGCTCCGGTGCTCCTCCTCCCCTGCTCGCATCCCCCGATCTTGCCCCCGCGCGAGGCGCTGCCCCCTGACATCGCGGCGAGCTGGGAGGAAGAGGCCGCCTATGCCGAGCGCATCCGCGGCGCCAGCATCTATCCTGCGGTGCAGAACATCATTCTCGCCTGCCGCGGTCTTGGGCTCGGCACGGTGATCACTACCAACCACATCCGATGCGAGAACGAGGTCAAGGCGCTTCTCGGGATTCCGGAGGATGTCTTCACTTGGGCGTTGATGCCGGTGGGCTGGCCGATCGACAAGTTCGGGCCGCTGACCCGCCGGCCGCTGACCGAAGTCGCCCACGCCGACCGCTGGGGAACCGCCTGGTCCGATGGTAGACAAAGTCGCGAGCGGGGCGTTTCGGGATGGCATTATAATGAACCAGGCATCGTGGTTCGATCGGCGTGAAGGATCGTGCACAGATTTGCCACAACCGTGCGATATTCTGATCCTTCAGCAGCGCTAAACGGAGGATCCGAACGGTGGCCGAATTGCAGCTGATGCCGTTCCAGTTAACGATTTGCGGGATCGAAGAGCTGGAGGGCCATTGCGCAGGAGGCGTCACGCATGTGCTCTCGATCCTCGACCCCGGATGGCCTGAGCCGGATTCCCTGAGCAGGTTCGACATCAATCGACGCCTGCGGCTGCGGTTTCACGACGTGATCGAATCGCAGCCCGGCTGGATCGCACCGGAGCGCTGGGACGTCGAGCTGCTGCTTGCTTTTTCCCGCGACCTCGTGGTGTCCAAACAGGCACATCTCCTCATTCATTGCCATGCGGGAGTATCCCGCTCGACCGCGGCGGCAACTTTGGTTATGGCGCAGACATGCCCCGGCCGGCCCGCCGCCGAAGTGTTGGGCGAGGTCGTCCGCCTGCGGCCTCGGGCTTGGCCCAATCTTCGCCTCCTCGAGCTCGGCGATGAAATCCTTGGCCGTCACGGCGAAATCGTCGCAGCCGCCCGGGTGCATTACCGCCGCGCGCTCGAACGCGAGCCCTGGCTCGCGGAAGCGATGATCGACGGTGGACGCGGCCGGGAGATCGCCGCCGCCGGCCTGCCCTAATTCAGCGCAGATATTCGACCCGCAATACCACGAAGTAATGGTGGTCGGGATCGATGACGATGCCGTCGGGGCCGGCGAGGTGGCCGTCAGTGGTTGCCGGGATATGCTTCATCGCGACGGCGTTGTCGACATTGCCGCCGATCACATCGAGATAACCGGACTGGATTGCGACCACGATGTCGCAATGGCCCGGAAAGCGGCCGGTCGGCAGCTCGTCGTAGGAGACCGGCTGGCGTCCTCGCCAATAACAGATCAGATCGCCGCGTTGCGGGGCGTAGACTTCGATCCGCTCGGCGGAGAGCGCGGTCCCTGGTTCGAGCCCGAGGCTGTGGCGCCGCGCTGCGCTGATGTAATCGGAATGCGTCGGCGTATAAGGAAAGCGGCTGCCGGCTCCGGCGATCCGCATGACATATGAGATGAAGGCTGCAGACCAGGCGTAATTGCCGTCTTCCGAAGCCGGGAAGACGACGCCGTTCTCGTCGTGTACCCCGGTCCAACCCTGCTCGCGCCAGCGCGGGTCGAGCCCCAGCCACCAATATTCGCCGACTCTCTGCCACAGCCCCTCTTCGCGTTCCTCGTCTTCCGGCAATTCGATATTCGGGTAAACCACGGGCTGCCCGAAGGCCCGCCATTCGCGCAGCGCAATCTGCACGGCTGCCTCGCGCGAAAAGGCCTGATACGGCCAGCGTGCGAAAGGCGGGATGTGCGCGTCGAGGGCCGCCGTCAGCGGCGGCAGGACCGCGGACGGTGCAGTGGGCGGCGCAACGCAGCCAGCAAGCATCAAGCCGAGCAGTAGCGGCGGACGTCGGATCACCGGGGTACCTGGAATGCGACGAGCTGCAGAGGAGGAGCACTTGGTTAATGGTTTGTCTTATGCCGCCGCGATATGGCGATAATCAAGATAAGGATTTGGTGAAATTGTCGTCCGCGATAATCTCCACAGTGAATTGATCGCTGGGAAGGAAATCGGAGCAATGCAGTTTGGTCTCTTCGGCAGCGCGGCGGCGCGGCGCGGCGGCCCCGAATTCGACAGCAGCGAGGGATTTCGCGATTTCGTCGACTATAACATCGAGGCGGAGGCGCTCGGTTTACACGGCACCTTTGTCGTCGAGCACCATTTTACCGGCTACGGCCAGGTCTCGGCGACGCTCAACCTGCTGACCTGGCTCGGCGCGCGCACTCGGCGCCTGCGGCTCGGAACGGCGGTCATCGTGTTGCCCTGGCATAATCCGGTGCTGTTGGCGGAGCAGGCGGCAACCCTCGATCTTCTCTCCGGGGGCCGGCTCGATTTCGGCATCGGCAAGGGCTATCGCTACAACGAATTCGCCGGGTTCTGCGTGCCGATGGAAGAGGCCGACGCACGGTTCGACGAAGCCCTCGACGTCATCGTCAAGGCGTGGACCGCCGAAGAACCGTTTTCGCATCGCGGCAGGTATTGGTGTTTCGACAGCATCGTCGTCGAGCCGCCGACCGCGCAAAAGCCTCACCCGCCGATCTGGATGGGGGCCGGCGGCGAGCGCTCGGTACGCCGCGTTGCGCAGCAAGGCTATAACCTGCTCCTCGGCCAATACGCCTCGCCCGAGGACGTCGGCCGGTCGATCGCCGTGTACAGGGACGCGATCGAAGCAAGCGGACGCCGCTTCGATCCGATGCAGGTCGGGGTCACCCGGGCATTTTTTGTTACCGATAACCGGGCTGAGAAGGAAGCCGCGTTGGAACGGCGCCTACAAAACCGCATGCGCCAGTTGAAATTGGCGACCCGGCCGGACGGCACCGTTCATGGCGGTCCCGACCGGGCTACCGGTGATCCGCGGATCGTCAACGGCGGCGGCTCTGGCGGCGGCGCACGAGGCCGCGAGAGCCTGCGCCGCTTCGCACGCGAGGTCATGCCATTATTCGCCGAGGCGCCAACGAAGCGGCTTGTCGTCTGAATGGGCAAGTGGCCTTCAGCCTCCTCCTTGCGATCGGTCGATTTTCACGGTTTCAGCAGCAGCTTGCCGCTGACCTGGCCGCTTTCGAGAAACTCGCGGGCGCGCCGCTTCGGAGAGGGGGAGCCGGTCATGGATAAATGGATAGATTCTGCCGACTGTGAGGTGATCGAGCAGGGTCTTCATCCTAGCGGCGCGGATATCGGGTCGGTCGTCGAAGCTGTGGATCGTGAAGAACCGCACCGCAGGACTTTTCGCAGAATTGGCTGGCATCGCCGCGTAGATGAACCTCTCCCGCGGCCTAGTGAGTGATATAGCAATAAATTGATTGCTATATTGACAAACAACAGTCTCTTGTGATACCTCACACAGGGAATTCAGCGAGAGGTTTGGAGGTAAGAGTGTCGACGTTTCGGAGAACTTGGCATTTTGCAAGAGCGAATTACCCATTTCGCACGAACAGCGAGAAAAGAGCGGCGCAACAGCGTTCGCTTTTGGTGCGATTTCTTCCGCTCTGGTCAGGGTGCGTCGGATCAGCAGCTCTGCGAAGCATCGCTCCAGCAAATGCGTGGGGCCCAATTGGCAGCGCGATCGGTTTGTGGGTGATGCTTTACGCCATGGACTGGGAATAATCATCCCGGATCGCCTTCCCCTACGGGGACAACCGAGCCTGATCTGCACCTGATAAAACAGGTGGAACAGGTGACAAATTGGTTTTGAAGCACCTGCCCGGCGCTTTGCCAGGATTCGGAGCATGGGGATCATAGGAGCGGCAGAGGTCCTGGTATTTCCAATTTTACCATGTGCGAACCGAGTACTGTGGCAGATTGACGCTATCTTGCCGATCCTCGAGATACGATCGCGCTGGTCGATTCGGCTTTCACCCGGCAGCAGCCACAATCGAGCGGCTCACGCCTGTGAAGCCGACCCAAATTATTAGCCGAGAGAACAGCCTCGCACCGCATCCGGCAAACGGTATTTACGCTTTGGGCACTTCTGAGGGTTAAACTCCGTTCCGCAGCGATGTCAGATACTCAAAGGGAAAATTGCCCGATGTCCGTCCGATCCTCCGGCCGACGTGTCTTGCTGCGGCTCATGCTCGTCACCATCGCCGTCGCGGTCGGATGGGGCCGCCCCGCGTCCGCCTCCGATATTACGGCGCCTGTCGAGCAACTCCATGCCGGGCTTATGTCGATCATGAAGGCGGGCAAGACGGCATCCTTTCGCCAACGCTACGAGACCATTGCCCCGGTGATAGGCCAGATTTTTGATCTCGAGACAATTCTGCGGCAGGTCGTCGGCCCGCGCTGGCCGTCGCTGCCGGCGGACCAGCAGGCGGCGCTCGCGGATGCTTTCCGCCGCTACACGATTGCCTCCTATGTCGCCAATTTCGACACCTATTCGGGGCAAAGCTTCGATACCGGGCCTGTCGTCAGGCCAGTCGGCAACGATCGTGTCGTGGAGACCCGGATCGCTTCGGCTGGCGGCAAAGTGCACGCGCTGGACTACGTGATGCGCCAAGAGCGCGGCGGGTGGAAAGTGGTCGATGTGCTGGCCGAGGGTTCGATCAGCCGCGTAGCCTCGCAGCGCTCCGAAATGCGCTCTCTGCTCGCCGATGGCGGCGGCGCCGAGCTGCTGGTCAGTCTGCGGCAAAAGACCGCCGAATTGTCGGGAGGCATTTTGCAGTAGCCTCATCGGCTGCGGGCTGACTATCTCCTGCCCGCAGCCGATCCGGGAACGGTTGCCGCGACAGCTTAATCTTCCGATATAGGCCGAGACGGTCGCCCATCGACCGCCGCATGCGACACCGCCTCGGATCCTAATGACATTTCCGGTTCTGCTTGTCGGCTCGGTCGATTTTTGCCGGCGAAATGCTCTCTCCGTGGTTTTCGCGGCCGTGCTCTTGGTCGTTTTTTCCGGGTGGTACGCGGCCGGTCATCTCGGCATCACAACCGAAACGGACGAAATGTTCGCCGCCAGCCTGCCCTGGCGGCAACGCGCCGAGATGTTCAAGCAACTGTTTCCGCAGTTCCAGGATCTTCTGGTCGCCGTCATTGATGCGAGAGAGCCGGAAGAGGCGGACGCCACAGCCGCTGCGCTCGCCGGGGCGTTGGCCGGCGACCACGAGCATTTCCTCAGCGTGCGGCGTCCTGACGCGTCGCCGTTCCTCGAGCAGGAGGGGCTGCTCTATCTCGACACCCCCCAGCTCGAATCGCTGATCGAGCGCATGATCGACGCTCAGCCATTCCTTGGCGAGCTTGCCAAGGATTCCAGCGCACGCGGGCTATTTGACGCGCTCTCTCTGCTGGGTACGGGCATCGAGCAGGGCCAAGTCAACCTCGCGCCGTACCGCACGGCGCTGGCAGGATTTCACGATGCGATGACGAGCGCGCTCGCCGGCGATCCGCACCCGTTGTCTTGGGTGCGCCTGCTCGGCGGAGAGTTGGCCGACCTCGGCGGCCGCTACAAATTTGTCCTGGTGCAACCCAAACTCGACCACACCACCCTCGAGCCGGGCGGGGCGGCGACACGAGCGATGCGGGAGGCCGCGAGCAAGCTCGAATTCGTCAAATCGGGAGACACCCGGGTGCGCATCACCGGGAATGTGGCGCTCGCCGACGAGGAATTCGCTTCCGTGGCCCAGGGCGCGGCTACTGGATTGATCGGAAGCATCGTGCTGATCGCGCTGTGGCTGTTCCTGGCCGTCCACTCCTGGCGGCTGATCGCCCCGATCCTGATGACCTTGGGGGTCGGCCTGATGCTGACCCTGCTGTTCGCCGCCATTGCGGTCGGGACGCTGAACCTCGTCTCGGTCGGCTTCGGCATCCTCTTTGTCGGCATCGCCGTGGATTTCGCGATTCAGTTCTCGGTCCGCTATCGCGAGATGCGCCTTGTGTTTCCCGAACCGGCTCGTGCGCTGGCTGAGACGGGCCGCCGGGTCGGCGGGCAGATTTTGGTGGCCTCGGCGGCTACGGCGGCGGGCTTTCTCGCTTTTGTGCCGACCGATTTCCGAGGCGTCGCGGAGCTGGGGTTGATCGCCGGCATCGGTATGCTGATCGCGTTCCTGTGCACGATGACGTTTCTGCCGGCCGCGATCAGCCTCCTTCGGCCACACGGCGAGGGCACCGAGATCGGGTTCCACTGGGCAAGGCCGTTGGATGACAGCGTGCGACGCCGCCGCACGCCGCTGCTCACCGCGTTCGCCGCGCTCGGGTTGCTGGGTTTGATCCTCCTGCCGCGGATCGGCTTCGATGCCGACCCGCTGCACACCAAGAACCCGAATACCGAGGCGATGCAGACCCTGTACGACCTCGGAGATTCGCCGCTGACCAACCCGTTCACGATCGACATTTTGGCCGCCGACCCGGCCGCCTCAGCCAACTTGGCAGAGCGGCTGAAAAAGCTGCCGCTGGTATCGGACGTGCTGTCGATCAACAGCTTTGTGCCAAAGGACCAGGAGACCAAGCTGGCCCTGATTGCGGACGCGGCCACCTTGATGGGCCCGAGCCTAGCCCCTTACGACACCCCCGCGCCGCCGACCGCAGCCCAGATCCGGACCGCTGCGAAGAGCGCGCACGATAAGATCGCGCCCGCCCTTGTGAAACTAGCGAATGATCACATCCTCGCCGCTATTGACCAGGACGTGGCCAAACTTGCGGCCGCGCCCGATGCCGTGGTGATCGCAGCAGACCGGGCGCTAACCCGTTTCCTGCCGAAGCAGCTCGACCAGCTGCGGAAATCGCTGGAGGCCCAGCCGGTCACATTGCAGACGATCCCGCCGGATCTGGCCCGTGACTGGCTCCTGCCGGACGGGCGAGCCCGCGTTCAGGTCCTGCCCAAGCCTGAGGCGGGTAGTACAAAGGGGCTTGCCGACTTCGTCACCGAGGTGACCGAGGTCGCACCCGACGCCGGCGGCTCCGCCGTCACGATCGAGGCTACCAGCGCGACGATTGTGGGCGCTTTCCGCTCAGCCGCGATCTACGCCGTGATATCGATCGCGATCATCCTGTTCATTGCATTGCGGCGCCTGCTCGACATGTCCCTGGTGCTGGCGCCGCTACTGCTGTCGTCGCTGATGACCGTCATGGTCATCGTGCTCGCCGGGCTTCTGCTGAACTACGCCAATATCATCGCCTTGCCGTTGCTGCTGGGTGTGGGCGTGTCCTTCAACATCTATTTTGTGATGAACTGGCGGGCGGGTCAGACCTCGGTGCTGGGATCGGCGACGGCGCGGGCGATCCTGTTCTCGGCATTAACGACCGGCACCGCCTTCGGCTCGCTGGCGCTATCGGGACATCCCGGGACGGCGAGCATGGGGGTGTTGCTGCTGATCAGTCTCGGCTGCACTCTGGTGGCGAGCCTCCTTTTCATCCCGGCGCTGCTCGCAGCGGTACCGAGGCCTCGCCACCTCTCACCCTGATCCCGTCTCAGCTACGCAAATCGCGGGGGAGCGACCGCCTTTGCCCGGCGATGCCTCGGTAGCGACTCTGTCGCCGTCATCCCGCAGGGATGATCGGCCAAAGCGCGTCGGCGCCGGCCGCGAGTATGGGAGCCAGGATCGCCCCGAGGCGACCCGTCATCGTCGGGCTCTGGTCGTCGGCTGCCCAGCGCAGGCCGGACAAGAAAAGCTCGCGATCGTCGGGATTACGCCAGTACAG
>VAZT01000060.1 GCA_005884825.1 Alphaproteobacteria bacterium | reverse complement strand
CGAAATCTTGACGACGCTCGCCGAGCGCGAGTTTCCCGCCGACGACGTGGTGGCTTTGGCGTCGTCGCGCTCGATCGGCCGCGAGGTTTCGTTTGGCGAGGATGACGTCCTCAAGGTTCAGGGCCTCGATACCTACGATTTTCGCGGCATCGATATCGTTCTTTCTTCGCCGGGGGCCAAGGTATCTGAGGCGTTTGCGCCGCGTGCGGCAAAGGCGGGCGCCGTGGTGATCGACAACACCTCGCGGTTCCGGATGGAGCCGGACGTGCCGCTGGTGGTGCCGGAGGTCAATCCGCAGGCCATTGCGCAACACTCGAAACGCGGCATCATCGCCAACCCGAACTGCTCGACGATCCAGATGGTAGTGGCATTGAAGCCGCTCCATGACCTCGCCCGGATCAAGCGGGTCGTCGTCGCGACCTATCAGTCGGTTTCCGGGGCGGGCCGCGCCTCGATGGACGAACTGTTCAACCAGACCCGCGCGATTTACGTCAATGACCCCCTGAAACCCGAGCACTTCACAAAGCAAATCGCATTCAATGTCATCCCGCATTGCGACATCTTCATGGATGACGGCGCGACCAAGGAAGAATGGAAGATGGCGGCCGAGACCCGCAAGATCCTCGATCCCGACATCGCGGTCACCGCCACCTGCGTGAGGGTCCCGGTCTTCATCGGTCATGGCGAGGCGGTCAATGTCGAGTTCGAGCGGCCGCTCGGCGAGGATCAGGCCCGCGCTGCGTTGCGGCAGGCGCCCGGCGTGACCGTCGTCGACCACCGCGCCGACGAAGGCTACGTGACCCCGGCCGAGGCGGCCGGCGAGGACGCGGTCTATGTCAGCCGCATCCGCCGCGATCCGACCGTGCCCAACGGCCTCAATTTGTGGGTCGTCGCCGACAACCTGCGAAAGGGTGCCGCGCTCAATGCGGTGCAGATCGCGGAGATCCTGGCGAAGCGGCATCTCGGCCGCCGGCGCGGCACGCGCTCCAATGTCGAGCCGCTGCGCCGCACGACCGCTTAGGGTGCGCCGATCGTAAACACCGAGTCGCCCCTCACCCCAGCCCTCTCCCCACATGGTGGGGAGAGGGAGGGACCCGCGCAGCGGGAGGGTGAGGGGCAGCTGGCGCCGGAACCCCGGGGCTCTGTTGCAGAACCTCAGCGGGAGCCGGCGCCGCGTAAGACAATTACGCCGGACCGCTTTCTCGGCCTGCGCATCACACCGCTCACCCGGCGGCGGCTCGATGCGTTTCGCCGCAACCGGCGCGGGTTCTGGTCGCTGTGGATTTTCCTCGCGCTATTCGTCGTCACCCTGTTCGCCGAGTTTATAGCCAACGACCGGCCGATCGTTGTGCGATACGAGGGGGCCTGGTACTTCCCGGTGTTTGCCGACTACCCCGAAACGACATTCGGCGGCGAGTTTCCGACGCCGGCCGACTACCCCTTCGAGCGTCAATTGGCTCGGCACCGATGACCAGGGCCGCGATGTGTTGGCCCGGCTGATCTACGGCTTCCGGATCTCGGTGCTCTTCGGCCTCACCTTGACCGCCCTGTCTTCGGTGATCGGTGTCGCGGCGGGAGCGGTCCAGGGCTATTTCGGCGGCCTCGTGGACCTCGGGTTCCAGCGCTTTATCGAGATCTGGTCGGGGCTGCCGGTCCTTTATCTCTTGATCATCATGGCGAGCTTTATCGAGCCCAATTTCTGGTGGCTATTGGGCTTGATGCTGCTGTTCTCGTGGATGGGCCTCGTCGATGTCGTACGCGCCGAGTTTCTCCGGGCGCGCAACTTCGATTATGTGCGGGCGGCGCGCGCGCTGGGCGTGTCCGACTTGACCATCATTCTGCGTCATGTCCTGCCCAATGCCACGGTTGCGACGATCACGTTTCTCCCTTTCATCCTCAACGGATCGATCACCACCCTCACTTCACTCGACTTTCTCGGCTTCGGCCTGCCGCCGGGCTCGCCGTCGCTCGGCGAGTTGCTGGCGCAAGGCAAATCCAATCTGCAGGCCCCCTGGCTCGGTCTGACCGCCTTTTTCGTGCTCGCATTGATGCTGAGCCTGTTGATTTTTGTTGGCGAGGCGGTGCGCGACGCCTTCGACCCGCGCAAGGTCGTGCTTTGAGCGACCGAGGCGGCGGCGTGCCGCTTCTCGAAATCCGCAATCTCAGCGTCACCTTCGCCGGCCGCGCAGGGGCCAACCCGGTCGAGGCGCTCAAGGGTGTCTCTTTCACCCTCGATCGCGGCGAGACCCTGGCATTGGTCGGCGAGAGCGGCTCGGGCAAGAGTGTGACGGCTTTGTCGATCCTGCAGCTTCTGCCTTATCCGGTCGCGGCGCACGGGGCGGAAGGCAGCGTCCGCTTCGACGGCGAGGAGCTGATGGGCGCTCCGCCCGAGCGGTTGCGCCGGGTACGCGGCAACCGGATCGCGATGGTCTTTCAGGAGCCGATGACCTCGCTGAACCCGCTGCACACCCTCGAGCGGCAGATTGCCGAAACCCTGCTGATCCACAAGCACATGAACGCAGCGGCGGCGCGCGAGCGCACCGTCGAGTTGTTGCGGCTGGTCGGTCTGCCCGATGCCGAGAGCCGCCTCGGCGCCTATCCGCACCAGCTGTCGGGTGGGCAGCGGCAGCGCGTCATGATCGCGATGGCGATCGCCAACGAGCCCGATATTCTGATTGCCGACGAGCCGACGACCGCGCTCGACGTGACGATCCAGGCGCACATCCTGCAGCTCTTGAAGGATTTGCGCGACCGTTTCGGCATGGCGTTGCTGCTGATCACCCACGACCTGACGATCGTCCGAAAGATGGCGGATCAGGTCTGCATCATGACGGCCGGCGAGATCGTCGAAGCCGGCCCAGCCGCCGGGATCTTCGCCCATCCGCGCCATCCCTACACGCGCCGCCTGCTGGCGGCCGAGCCGAAGGGACGTGCGGCGCCGGCCGATCCCGCAGTCGCCGAGCTGGTCGAGGGCCAGGACGTCAAGGTCTGGTTTCCGATCCGGCGCGGAGTGCTGCGCCGGGTGGACGGATATGTGAAGGCGGTCGATGGCGTCTCACTCGTCGTCAGGCGGGGGACCACTCTCGGCGTCGTCGGCGAGAGCGGCTCGGGCAAGACGACGCTCGGTCTCGCCTTGCTGCGGCTGACCGAGGCGCAAGGGCGTATTCGTTTCGCGGAACGGGAAATAGCAACGCTCGGCCAGCGCCAAATACGGCCGCTGCGGCGCGAAATGCAGGTGGTCTTTCAGGACCCGTTCTCCAGCTTGTCGCCGCGGCTCTCGGTCGCGCAGATTGTCGAGGAGGGGCTCAAGGTGCATCGCCTCGCGGCCGGCGCCGCCGAGCGGCGGCGGCTGATCGAGACCGCCCTCGTAGAGGTTGGGCTCGACCCCGAGGCGGCCGAGCGCTACCCGCACGAATTCTCCGGCGGCCAGCGTCAGCGCATCGCGATCGCCCGGGCCCTGGTCTTGAAGCCGCGTTTTGTCGTGCTGGACGAGCCGACCTCGGCGCTCGACATGTCGGTGCAGGCGCAGATCGTCGAGCTGTTGCGCGAACTCCAGACCCGCCACGGCCTCGCCTATTTGTTCATCAGCCACGACCTGCGCGTCGTGCGCGCCCTCGCGCACGAAATCCTCGTCATGAAGGACGGCAAGATCGTCGAGGCCGGCCCTACCGACCGCGTCATGACTGCCCCCGAGCACCCCTACACGCGCGCGCTGATGGCCGCTGCCTTCGACCTGGCGGCATTACCGGCGTAAAGTGGACGAATGAAGGGAGCGAGAACGGTTGCCAACCGGCTCGCGCTGGCGACGGGCACGGCGATCCGGCGAGTCAGCGGGCTTGCCAATTGGGCCGGCGCGAGGTTTAGCCGCGATCTCGGCCTCGGCTGGGAGCGCTTGGGCCATTCTGCCGACCCCGAGGCGGATGCGGTCGCGGAGCGCCCGCAGCGCAAGCTGGCGTGGACCTCGCGCCTCCTGCTTGTGGCGGCTGTCGCCGTACCGTTGCTGCTCCTTACGATCGCCGCCTGGCAGAACTTCCGCTTAGTCCAGCTCGAGGCCGAACAACGGGTCACCATCGAAACCGGCCAGCTGCATGAGCATGCGCTCAGTGCGATCGAAACCTATACGCTGATACTTGCGTGGATCGATGACCGTATCCGCGGCCTCGACTGGGACCGTATCGAGCATGACGGGGAACTCCATCGCTTTTTGTCGAACCTCGAAACCTTGCCGCAGATCGGCGCGGTCCTCGTGGTTGACCCGCAGGGGCAGCTGCGGGCGAGCGGGAGCCCGTACCCGGCCGCGGCCGCCGACCTCTCCAATCGCGACGCCTTTGTCGCGCAACGGGACCGCGATGCCCGCATTTTTGTCGGTCGCGAACACGTCGATCAACTGACCCGGCTTTCCGATTTCGACATCAGCCGACGCCGATCGACACCGGACGAACGTTTCGACGGGGTCATCATCATTTCCGCCAACCCCGGTTACTTCGCTAATTTTTTCAGCACGATCTCTCGTGATGAAAATTTCTCGGCGCTCTTGTTGCGCAATGACGGCTCGGTCCTCGTGCGGTTTCCGCCGTTGCGGAGCCCGCGGGTCTTCTCTCCCGAAGCGCCCGTCATGCGAGCGATCGCTGCCGAACCGGATCGCGGGTTGTTTTGGGGTAGAGGCGGGATCGACGGTATCAAGCGTCTTTTCGGATATCAGCGGATCGGCGAATACCCCCTCTATGTCGCCTTCGGGATCCCGATGCAGGGAGTCCTGGCGCAGTGGCGAGGCAACCTCGTCGATTATCTGCTGTTTGCGATCCCGGCCTCGCTCGGGCTGTTCTGCATGACGTTGTTCGCCGTGCGCCAGCTTCAGCAGCAAAGGGTGGCCACATGGCGCTGGCGCGCCACCGCGCGGCGGCTGAACCGCGAGATGCATCGGCGGACGCGCGCCGAGGCCGAACTCCACCAGGCGCAAAAAATGGAGGCGTTGGGCCAATTGACCGGCGGGGTGGCGCATGATTTCAACAATCTGCTGACGGTGCTGCAGGGCTGCCTCGAAATGCTGAGCTGCCGGCAAATTGAGCCGGCGCTGCAGGCCAGGGTCGAGATGGCGCTCGCCACCGTCGAGCGCGGCGAAAGACTGACCAGCCAGCTTCTCGCCTTTGCGCGGCGACAGCCGCTTGCGGTTGCGCGCCTGGACCTCAACGACACATTGCGCCAAATGGCGGAACTAATGGCCCGCACCGTCGGGAGCAAGGTCAGGGTCGAAACCGATTTTGCGCCCGATCTGTGGCCGGTTGATGCCGATGCGACGCAACTCGAGCTCGCCGTCATCAATCTCGCGATCAACTCTC
>VAZT01000059.1 GCA_005884825.1 Alphaproteobacteria bacterium | reverse complement strand
ATGGCCAACGGCGTCGCCGCCGCCACCGGCATGTCCGGCAACGACATGAACCGGGACGACAAGATCCGCCGCCTCAGCATCCGGCTCGCCGGCGAGGGGGTGCGCGTCGGCCAGGCGCTCGGCTACCAGCTCGAGCACATCCGCATGCACGAGCCCGAGACGATCGCACGCGCCGCCGAGGGCGACCGCGCCGCGCTCGACGAGGTCGAATCGGCGATCCTCGCCGCGCTGCAGTCGAACACCCGCAGCGAATTGGCGCGGCCCTCGATGGGCCAGGACATGCTGAAGGGCCGGCGCACCGAGATCGACTTCATCAACGGCGTCATCGCCGCGAAGGGCCAGGAAGTCGGCGTCCCCGCCCCGACCCACGTCAAGCTCGTCGAACAGGTCAAACAGGTCGAGCTCGGCAAGATCCCGGCCAAGCCGGAGAACCTCTACGCGATCTGAGCCCCCTACCAGAAATGAGCCTCCCCGCATCAACGCTACGCGCCCAAGTTTCGTCATTCCCGCGAAAGCGGGAACCCAGAGCCTGCCCCTGGCTTGAACAAGAAGCGGCAAGGTCACCGGCTGAGCCCCTGGACGTCCGCTTTCGCGTGGGTGAGGAAAGACGTCAGTCATGAACCTCAACGCGGATTTCGGCATTCGCGCGGCGGTGCATGCGGCCCGCCTCGAGTGGACGCCCTCGCCGATCCCCGGGGTGGACCGGCGCATGCTCGACCGCATCGGGGACGAGGTGGCGCGCGCCACCTCGATCGTGCGCTACGCCCCGCACAGCCATTTCTCGCCGCACACCCATGGCGGCGGCGAGGAGTTCCTGGTGCTGGACGGCGTCTTTCAGGACGAGCACGGCGACTATCCCGCCGGCACCTATGTCCGTAACCCGCCGGCCAGCAGCCACACGCCCGGCTCCGAGCCCGGCTGCACGCTCTTCGTCAAGCTCTGGCAATTCGACCCGGACGACCGGACGCCCGTCCACACCGACACCAGCGCCCTTTCTCTCGAGCCCGCCCCCGATATCCCGGGTGTCGAATTTGCAGTGCTGTACGAGAGCGCCGGGGAGCTTGTTCTGCTGGAACGCTGGGCCCCCTGCATCAGCATCGCGGTGCCTATTCCCGGCGGGCTCGAGTTGCTCGTCCTGGACGGCGGCTTCACGGAGGGCGGGGAGGAGTTCGCCCGATACTCCTGGCTGAGGCAGCCCGCCGGGTCCACATTACGAGCCGCGGCCGGGCCGCGGGGTTGCCGCCTTTGGGTCAAGTCGGGCCACCTCTCGCATGAGCCGCGGTCGCCTGCGCCGCCGAAAGAGGCCGCGCGATCGTCTTCATGCGTGTCGCTCGCTGTTTTTGCTGTTTTCTCCAGGAATCATCAGCCAGCGGCCTCTCGTTCTCGGCGGCAATCCTGGCCGCCGACGGTTCGGCGGCACAAAGAACAGCCAGCCGCCCCGCTGTTCTTTCGCTCTTTCCTTGCAGATCACACGGCCTGGAGTGCTCAAATGTTTCAGGTGGTAGAACCACGACGTCGGCAGCGTTGATGCTTATACGACAATTATGCTATTTTGTCAATAAGCAGTGGGGCAGGTTAGAGTGATTCTCGCTCCGATAGGCAATCCCGCCTATGAGGAGCCCTCCTCGGCCTCCCAGGCTTCGCGCCCCTCTTTAACGAGGAACCAGACGATTGCGAGCGAGGTGGCGGCGTCGATCCACCAGGCGCCGAAGGCGAGTTGGGCGAGGAGCCCGATCACGACGACGAGGGACAACCAAAGGCAGGCCACCGACTCGGCGGCGTCGGCGCGCAGTGCGGCGCTGCCGAGTTGATCGGCCAGAGCGAGCTTGCGCCGTGCCAGCACGAGCATGATCGGGATCGACAGCAGCGCAACGGCCAAGCCGGGCCAGGAGAACGCCTCGCCCCCGCCGCGCCACAAGCTCCAACCGGCTGCCACGACGACATAGCTTGCCAGCGCAAACAGTAGGCCCCCGGCGATCCGCCGGGCGATTCTTTCGGCGCCCTCGGAGACTTCGCGGCCGAACTTCAATTCGATCGACAGTCGCCAGATCAGGATTCCCGCCGACGCCAGTTCGATCACGCTGTCCAGCCCGAAGGCGACCAGCGTGATGCTGCGCGCCGCGATGCCGGAGACGATAGCGACTGCAGCCTCGACCGCCATCCAGCCGACGCTCAGCCATTCCAGGCGGAACGCACGGCTGATCAGCGTCTGCCGCTGAGGATCGGCGTCTACCAAGCGATCGTGAGCCTGCCGTCGCGCATCTTGTTACCCCGCAACCGGCCGATGACCAGCGCCACGAGCAGCATGACGGTCGCGCTGACGCGATCGGCAGCTTAACGTCAACCCCGAGTGGCAGCAGAGCGGGCCGTAGTCACCAAACCAGGCCGGGAGATTCTCTACAGGCTATTGCAAATGATCCTTTCCACCGCGCGGCGGGCCACTTTCTCGGACGCTTCCTGGTTACGAGCGCGGTAAACACCGACCGCCCCATCAAACGCGTCCTGATGCTCCTTTAAGGAGGTTTTCGTGGCCCTATAAATCTTGAGCACCTCGTTGGCAGAGGCATCCTCAGCTGCGGACATGTTGCGGGTCCTGTGACTAAGCGATCGGGAGCAGGCGCTACTCTTAATAGCTATTTTGCCCAAAACGCGTTGTTCGATGCGATTAACCATAGGTGATTATCGGAGGATACCGTTGCTCGCGTTCTTTTCGCGCAAGGCAACCAGCAGGGCTTGCATTTGCCCGCTGTTACGCTGGATGACTGAGACCAAGTCGGAGCGCTGCATGCTGGCCATGTCGATGCCGCTGGCGATCACGTTATTCACCTTGTAACCATTGTTGGTCGGGTTGAGCTGCCAATCGACCCTGATGTTAAAAGCTTCGTTGATCCCGGTTATCCGGCTCGCCACGATGACCCCGTCCTCATCGGGCTGGCTCCCCAGCACCGTGAAGCTTTCGTCGCTGAAGTGGCCGAGGAGGGTGGAATAGAAGATGACGATGTAATCCTCATAACGTTTGACGTACTCCTGCCGCTGCTGCGCCGTCGCGTTTTGCCAATGGGGCCCGAGAGCGGAACGGGCACAAGCTTCCACGTCGAAATACTGAAGGAACAGCTGGCGGAACAACCCCTGCCTGGCCGCCGCCGTGTCCCCGTTTCGCATCGCTGCGAGGGCGCGAGTTCCAAGATCGCTGACAACGCTCGCCGGATCAGCCGTGGCGGCCAAGCTTCTCGGGGCACCCCCGAGGATGCTGGACAGGACGAAAGCCGACAGCAGCAAAGAACGTTGAATCATCGGAACCCCCAGATACGGAACGGACGAGTTTCGCGGTGAAGTGCCCGCGCTCGAGACCGTCATCTCGGCCCTCATTCCCCGGATTGCTAAGAGAACGGTGACTGCGCGGACGGCGCTGGACGGGCACCTCGCTCCGCCAGGTTTAATTTCGAGGAGAGGCTTCCCCCAACTGTTTAATGTTGACCAGGCGTCGAGACCGAGTCTGGTCAAAATTGCTCACTTTCAACGAACCTGTGCCGACAGGCGGGAGCACGATGCCGCGGTAGGGACGTTTTTGCCCGTCAGTCGTGCAGGACCACATTCAGCAGCGAGCTGTGGACGCTCAGACCGCCGTTGTATTCGATGAAGCCGAGCTTGCGGAATTTGTTCATGAAAAAGCTCACCCGCGACCGGGTAGTGCCGATCATCTCGGCCAAGGTTTCCTGGCTGACCTTGGGAATCACCGCCTCCGGTTTCCCCTCCTTCCCGAA
>VAZT01000058.1 GCA_005884825.1 Alphaproteobacteria bacterium | reverse complement strand
CGGCGAGCAGCCGGGCCCGCACAGTACTGGCGGAAGCGAGGACCAAATCCTCAGTCATTCATGCCGTGACGGCGGGCGAGCAATTTCATCACCGATGCCGCGGTCTCCTCGATCGAGCGGCGCGTCACGTCGATCACCGGCCAATGCATTTGAGCGAAGATACGCCGTGCCTCACGCACCTCGGCTCGGACTGCCTCGATATCGGTATACTCGGTCGCGCCGTCATGGTGCAGCAGGTCCAACCGGTTACGCCGAAGCTGGATCAGCCGCTCGGGATCGTTGGTCAATCCGACGATCAACGGGTGTTCGGCCGTGGTCAGCTCAGGCGGCAACGGCACTTTCGGTACATAGGGCACGTTGGCTGCCTTGATGCCCCGGTTGGCCAAATAGAGGCAAGTCGGCGTCTTCGAGGTACGAGATACGCCGACGAGACAGACATCGGCATCGTTGAGACCCCAACTCGATTGGCCGTCGTCATGATTGAGGGCAAAGGTAATCGCGTCGATGCGCGCAAAATACTCGCTGTCGAGCAGATGCTGCTTGCCCGGCACCCCACGGCTCTTGCGATGAAGGTAGGAAGCCAGCGCCCCGATGACCGGATCGAGAACCGGGATCGCAGGAACCTGCAACCGCCGGCAGCCCTCCTGCAGCAATTGACGAAGAGTGTCGTTAACCATTGTGAACAGAACCACCCCGGGATTGGCTTCAACTCCGGCCACTACCCGGTCAATCTGGTTGCGGGTGCGCACCATGCTCCAGACATGCTCGACCGCCTGAGCATCGTCGAACTGCACGAGGCAGGCCCGGGCCACCGAATGCACGGTTTCCCCGGTTGAATCGGAAACGAGGTGAAGATGAAAGCGGGTCACCGCGACCTCGCCCGAATTATCCCGACCGGGTGTGAGTGATTATGATGCAAACGTGGGAAAATTCGGTCGAACTGCGCTTCATCTTCGGATTTTCCCCGGCTTGCCTCTGTGCATCCACCTGTTGTGCCAGCGCCCGGTCGACTTTTCCCAGCCTGGGTAAATCGGGCATAGGCGAGACGGTCTGTATCGGTCATCCCCGATTCTCTTTTCGACCACAGCACCAGCTTCTGCCACGGCGGACAGTAAGCCACAATCTTATACACATCCCGCACGGTCGGCGTTCGAGTGCTCGCAGCCCCCATGCCCCTCCGCGGACAACTTTTAATCCTCGATATCCACACGGATCCAAATCTACCACTATTTCACACTAAGTATTTCTGGAGGAAGGAGGGCGGCGCATCCATGCAGACCGGGCAAGCAAAACCTCTGCTGCGCGCGCTAGCGGGCGAAGCGCTTTCGCCGCCGCCATGGTGGCTAATGCGGCAAGCCGGGCGCTACTTGCCCGAGTACCGAGAGGTTCGCGCCAGAGCACGCGACTTTGTCGAGCTGTGTCTCACTCCGGAGCTGGCCGCCGAGCTGACATTGCAGCCGATCCGACGATATGGGATGCATGGTGCCATCCTGTTCTCGGACATTCTGATGCTGCCCTACGCTCTCGGGCAAAAGCTCGCCTTTCACGAGGGAGAAGGGCCGGTCTTGGAACGCATCGAGGACCCTGCCGCCGTTGGAAAGCTCGACGCGCGACGCATCGCTTCCGCTCTCGACCCGGTGTTCGAAACAGCTCGGCGGGTCCGAGGCGGGCTGGATCCTCGGACGACTTTGATCGGTTTTGCCGGTGCGCCCTGGACGGTAGCCACCTACATGGTCGAAGGCGGTGGAAGCCGAGATTTTCGCCGGGTCAAGAGCTGGGCATATCGCGACCCTCAGGGGTTTGACGCGCTAATCGACTTGCTTGCCGATGCCACAATCGAATACCTGACCGGTCAAATCGGGGCTGGCGTGGAGGTCGTGCAGCTGTTCGACAGCTGGGCTGGAACCCTGCCCGAACCAGCTTTCGTGCGCTGGGTGATCGAGCCGACTAGGCGCATCGTTGCTGCATTGAAAGTTCGTTTTGCCGGTTGTCCGATCATCGGTTTTCCGCGCGGTGCCGGCATGCTGCACGAGCGCTATCTCCGCGATACCGGAGTCGACGGGATCGGCATCGATACGGCGGTGCCGCCCGGCTATGCGCATCGCACGCTACAGCCGCTCGGGACGGTTCAGGGCAATCTCGATCCTGTGCTGCTGCTTGTCGGAGGGGCGGCTCTCGAAGAAGCGGTGCGCGGACTGCGCCAGATGCTCGGCGCAGGACCCTACATCTTCAATCTCGGCCACGGTGTGCTGCCGGAAACACCGGCAGAAAACGTGCAGGCGCTCGCCCGCCTTCTGTCCGAACCCGTTCTGGCCCAACCGATGGATGCCTGATGTGCCTCGTATTGCGGTCGTGCTGATGAATCTGGGAGGGCCGGATCGGTTGGAGGCGGTGCAGCCCTTTCTGTTCAACCTGTTCAGCGATCCCGCCATCCTGCGGTTGCCTGCGCTCGTTCGGCTGCCGCTGGCGCGCATCATCGCATGGCGTCGAGGCTCGGTCGCGCAGGAGATCTATCGAAAGCTCGGCGGCGGCTCGCCGCTGCTCGCCAACACCGAGTTGCAGGCAAGAGCGCTCGAAACAGTTTTGGGGCCGCAGCACCGGTGCTTTATCGCTATGCGCTATTGGCATCCCAGCAGCGAGCAGACCGCGCGCGAGGTCGCCGATTGGGCGGCGGACGAAGTCGTTTGCCTGCCGCTCTACCCGCAATTCTCGACGACGACGACGGCCTCCTCGCTCGCTCTTTGGCGTCGCTCGGCAAAACGCTGCCGGATTGAATGCCCGACGCGAGTTGTGTGCTGCTACCCCGCGGAGCCGGGGTTTGTCGAAGCAATAGCTGGGCTGATCCAACCGGCGCTTGATGCGGCTGCCGGTTACGAAAAACCGCCTCGTCTGCTGCTGACCGCCCACGGGTTGCCGAAAAGGATCGTCCAGGCGGGCGACACTTACCCCAACCAGGTCGAGACAACCGCCGCGGCTGTGATCGCCGCGATCAACCGGCCGGATCTCGATTGGACGGTCTGCTACCAGAGTCGTGTCGGGCCGATCGAATGGATCGGTCCGGCAACCGACGCCGAGGTTCGCCGCGCGGGCAGGGGCAGGGTCCCCCTGGTTGTGGCGCCGATCTCTTTTGTTTCCGAGCATTCCGAGACCCTGGTCGAGCTGGACCTCGATTACCGCGATCTGGCTGCGGCCTCGGGCGTGCCGGCGTATCACCGGGTCCCGACAGTCGGGACCGAGCCGGGCTTCATCAGATCGCTTGCCGCACTCGTCCGCCGTGCTTGCACCGAGGGTTGGGTCGGGGGCTGTGCTGCCGATTTTGCTCGTTGCGCCATGTCCGGACTCCCAGCTTGATCGAGTGGCTTTCCGAAGTTTATCCCTGGATTAAGTCGTTCCATATCATCAGCGTCGTCGCCTGGATGGCCGGCCTGCTGTATTTGCCGCGTCTCTATGTCTATCATTCCATGGCCCCAGTCGAGTCGGACCGCTCGCAGACCTTCAAAGTCATGGAACGACGCTTGTTACGCGGAATCATGACACCTGCAATGCTCGCAACGTGGGCTTTCGGGATCTTGCTAACGGTTACACCGGGGCTCGTCGATTGGCGAATGAGTTGGATTTGGATTAAGCTTGCTCTCGTTGTGGGGTTGACCGTGTTTCATTTCGTGCTCGCCCGCTGGTGCAGCAAGTTTTCGACCGATCAAAATCGCCACTCGACAAGGTTTTTCCGCCTGGTCAACGAGCTGCCCACCTTGGCGCTGATGGCGATCGTTATTCTCGTTGTGATCAAGCCGTTCTAGCCTTGGATTTCGTTGCATTCTCTGATGAGTAGAGATCTTGTAATCGCATTTGACCGGCTTATCTCAAGCGGATAAAGGGATTGCTGAGCCGTAATCGGTTCTTTCCGCTAGTCCCTCCATCCTCGCCTGAACCTAAGACCCTGTTCGAAGCGTTCTCTCAGCGGGAGTCCGCCCCGACAGGCGCCCCTGATCCTCATCTTGACACGAACCCATGAATCTACAGGAATTGAAACGTAAAACCCCGGCAGAGCTCCTCGCTTTTGCCGAAGAGCTGGAGATCGAGAACGCGTCCTCGCTGCGCAAGCAGGACATGCTGTTCGCCATTCTCAAGCAACTGGCTGAGAACGACGTGCCGATTTCCGGTGACGGCGTGCTCGAAGTGTTGTCGGACGGCTTCGGGTTCCTGCGATCTCCCGAAGCCAACTACCTGCCCGGGCCCGACGATATTTATGTCAGCCCGAGCCAGGTCCGGCGCTTTGGCCTGCGTACCGGCGATACCGTCGAAGGCCAGATCCGTTCACCACGCGACGGCGAGCGTTATTTCGCGCTGCTCAAGGTGAATGCGATCAACTTTGACGAACCCGATCGCCTACGGCAGCGCATCAACTTCGACAATCTGACCCCGCTCTATCCCGAAGAGAAGCTCGGGCTGGAATTCGATGACCCGACACGCAAGGATCTGACGACGCGGGTGATCGACTTAATCACTCCGCTCGGGAAAGGCCAGCGTGCATTGATCGTGTCGCCGCCGCGCGCCGGCAAGACGGTCATGCTGCAGAACATCGCGCATGCGATTATGGCCAACCATCCTGAAGTCTACTTGATCGTGTTACTAATCGATGAGCGGCCTGAGGAGGTGACCGATATGGCGCGCTCGGTGCGGGGCGAAGTCATTAGCTCAACCTTCGACGAACCCGCCCAACGCCATGTCCAGATCGCGGAAATGGTGATCGAGAAGGCCAAGCGCCTCGTCGAGCACAAACGGGATGTGGTCATCTTGCTCGATTCGATCACCCGCCTCGCACGCGCCTACAACACGGTCGTCCCCTCCTCCGGGAAAGTATTAACCGGCGGCGTCGACGCGAACGCCTTGCAGCGGCCGAAACGGTTCTTCGGTGCTGCCCGGAACATCGAAGAGGGCGGCTCACTGACGATCATC
>VAZT01000057.1 GCA_005884825.1 Alphaproteobacteria bacterium | reverse complement strand
CGCCGACTGGTTCCTGATATCGTTTCAAAAATCGGGGACTTCGAGGCGTCCGAACGATGACATTACGCCGCAAGATCGTGTCATTGACCCTTTGCCTACTCCTGCTTTTCATGGCGACGGCGTCGTCGTCGCTTCTGCTGCAGAGCGAAATCAGCGAAGAATTCTCCGGAGTAGTGGACGATTACCTGCCGCTGAATGCCGCGGTTGCCACAATCGATGTCTTTACCGACAGGTATGAGTTGGACTTGATGCGCCTCGCCGCAGGTCTGCGCGACGCCGGGGCCGAGGCTGGTGCGCTCACGCAACAAGGCGAGGCGGAGCGCCTTCGCGCGGCCGCAGTATTGACGACCACCTTTCAAACGGCGGAACAGCAGCTCAATCAGTTTGTGCAAGACCCTAGGGCCAGTATCGAAAAGCGTGTGGCGATGGCCGATATCCGCGGCCGCTTCGGCTACATGAAACGTGCCCTGCCCAACTTCATCGAGGTCGGGCACCGGATGTCCGAGGCGCTAAGCGCCGGCCGCGTGGAAGAAGCCGCGCGTATTGCCGCGGACTTTGCCCCGTACCGCAGCTTGTTCGGCGAGGATCTGACGGCTGTGCGCGATGAACTCGCTGCATTGACTGCCAGCGCCGCGGGAGAGGCCCACCGCCTGAACCGCGGGTTGACCATCCTCCAGATCGTCATGCTCGGGCTCGCCTCGCTGCTCGGCATCAGCGTGTCAATTACCGTGTCGAACCGAATGATGGTCGGGCTCAAGCGACTGATCCAAGGTACCCGGCAAGTTCAGGACGGCCAGGGTTACGAGATGCTACCGGTCACGAGCAACGACGAGATCGGCAAGCTGACAGTCGCCTTCAATCATATGGTCGAGGATTTGCGGGCAAAGGACCGCATCAAGGAGACTTTCGGCAAGTTTGTCGATCCGCGCATCGTCGCCAATTTACTCGATCCGGCGGGCGGCAAGGACTTGGCCGAGCGGCAGGTCGCCACCGTGTTTTTTTCCGATATCAAAGGATTCAGCGGCCTGGGCGAGCTGCTGACCGCCACGACCTTGGTCAAGCTGCTTAACACCTACTTTTCGCAAATGACGGCGGCCATCCACGCCCACAGCGGCATTATCGACAAGTTTGTCGGTGATGGGCTGATGGCGTTCTGGACGGCGCCCTTCTCGCGGGGCGAGAGCCAATGCCACCGACGCCTGCCTCGCCGCCCTGGCGCAGCAGCGAGCGATCCGGGAGCATCGGGGCATCAAGCTCCTGCGCGGCAAGACCCTCCCGACGGATTGGGACGGGGTCTGGCAGCTGACAAACAAGTAATACGCGGGGCTTGACGATGGCTCGTCAGATCGGTCCCGGTTGAAGATGCGATGACCCGGGGACAGAGGGTTCGAATCCTGGAGCTCGCGCCGGTAGGGCCGCATCTCGCGGCGCGCGTTGATCCGCTGGCCGCGGATGCGGATCTCGCCTGCGCTTCTTGGGCTGGTATCCATCGGTTAAGATCACATGGCCGATTCGGGCGGCGCTGGGTACGGTATGGTGAACTCACGTTCCGGCGAGGTTCACGATCGGCGGGGCGGGCTGACTGCGGACCGCGTCTCCTTTCTGCCCGTCGCCAGCCCCAAGTGCGACCGGTCACTGGGAAATGAAGATGACGAACACACGAGGGAGGTAGATATGCCAAGAAGAGGCATCGCGGTCGCTGTTATCGTCATCGTGGCCTGCTTTATCGTACTGGGCCTGACGAGTGACTTCCTGGTCGATTGGGCCTGGTTCTCGGCCATCGGGTATCTGGATGTCTTCGGGACGATTCTTGGCGGCAAGGCGGTGCTCTTCTTCGCCGTCTTCGCGGGGTCCGCCATTTTCCTGTGGGTGAACGGATCCCTGGCCTCCCGGTTCGCCCGGCGACGGGGGCATGTGCATCCCGTCGACTTTGAGCGGGAATCCGAGGGGGTTCAGACATTACCCGAGCTGTTGGAGCTGATGCGCCAGCGTCTCCCGTGGCGTCTGCTCATCGCGGGGGTCGCCGGCGTCCTTGGTATCCTGCTTGCCGCAGGGGAGGTGAGCAACTGGGACGTGTTCCTGCGATTCGTCTATCAGGTGCCGTATGGACTGAGCGATCCCCAGTACGGGAAGGACATCGGCTTCTATCTCTTCTCCCTTCCCGCCTATGTCGTCCTCAAAAACTGGATGCTGCTGACGCTCCTCTTGGGCTTTCTCGTCGCTGCAGCGGTGTATTGGGTGCACGGCGACATCGAATTCAACGAGCAGCGCCGGTCGATCTCACCCAGGGCCATCGCCCATGGCTCCGCTCTGCTGGGGCTCTTCTTCGCAGTGAAAGCCTGGTCTTATGATCTCGACCGCTTTCTGCTGCTGTACGGCGACAATGGCGTGGTGGTCGGGGCGAGCTACACCGATATCCATATTGCATTGCCCGTCCTCTGGTTGCTGGTCGGGCTCGCGGTCATCGCAGCCCTTGCCTCATGGGCCAATTTGTGGGTCCGCACTTACAAGCTTCCGGTAGCCGGGGCGGTGCTGGTCTTTGGGAGCTCCTTGGTGCTGGCTCTGGTGTTCCCCTCGCTGTTTCAGCTCGTGTTCGTGAAACCGAACGAACTGCAGTTGGAGAAGCCCTACATCCAGCGGAACATCGACCTCACCCAACAGGCGTATAATCTCCATCAGATCTCGGTCAAACCCTTCCCGGTCGAACAGAGTCTCACTTTCCAGTCGCTCCAGGCCAACCAGGCGACCATTGACAACATTCGGCTGTGGGACTGGCAGCCGTTGATGGATACCTACGGTCAATTGCAGGAAATTCGGACCTACTACAAGTTCCATGATGTGGATGTGGATCGTTACCATCTCGATGGCGCGTATCAGGGGGTGACCTTGTCGGCCCGCGAGCTCAAGCCTTCGCTCCTCCCCCCCAATGCCCAGACCTGGGTCAACCAACATGTGCTGTTCACTCACGGCAATGGGGCGGTCATGAGCCCGCTCGCCCGCAAGACCGCCGAGGGGTTGCCGATCTTCTACCTCCAGGACATCCCGCCGGTGGCGACCGGCGGCCCGCCGATCGACGAACCGCGCATCTACTTCGGGGAAGAGACCGACACCTACGTCATCGTCAAGGGAAGCACCCCGGAGTTCGACTATCCCAAGGGGACAGACAACGTCTACGCGACCTACGCGGGCGCGGGCGGGGTCGCCGTCGGCGGGATCGCTCGAAGAGCCCTCTTCGCGTGGTATTTCAAGGACCCGAACCTACTGCTCACCAGCTATATCACCGGCGACAGTCGGATCATGTTCCGTCGTACCATTCAGGACCGGGTGCGGACGATTGCCCCTTTCCTCCGCCTCGACCGGGACCCCTACCTCGTGATCAGCGAGGGGCGGCTCTTCTGGATGCAAGATGCCTATACGACGAGTCGCTATTTCCCTTACGCGCAGACGCTTTCCGGCTCGGAGCTCAACTATATCCGCAATGCGGTCAAAGTCGTCATCGACGCCTACAACGGGACAGTAACCTTTTACGTGGCGGATTCCTCAGACCCGATGGCCGCGACCTACCAGCGCATCTTCCCAGGCCTCTTCAAGCCATTGGCGGCCATGCCGCAGGACTTGCAAAAGCATATTCGCTACCCCGAGGATCTGTTCTTCATCCAGGCGCAAGTGTACCGGACGTACCACATGAACAGCGCCGAAGTCTTCTATAACCGCGAAGATCTCTGGCAGTTCCCGCGCCAGCCGACGGGCGGGGACGAGGCGACGATGGCCCCATACTATATCATCGTGCGCTTGCCCGGCGAACCGCAGGCCGAGTTTCTGCAAATGCTGCCGATGGTGCCGAGCCAGCGGCAGAACATGATCGCGTGGTTGGCCGCCCGCTCTGACCCGCCGGATTACGGCAAGCTGATCGTCTACGAGTTTCCCAAGGACAAGCTCGTCTACGGTCCCTTTCAAATCGAGGCGCGCATCAACCAGAACACAGAGATCTCCCAACAGCTCTCGCTGTGGAACCAGATGGGCTCGCGGGTCATCCGAGGAAATCTGCTGGTGATCCCGATAGAGAATTCCATCTTGTATGTGTCGCCCCTCTATCTCCGTGCGGAGACAGGACAACTGCCGGAGCTCAAGCGGGTGATCGTG
>VAZT01000056.1 GCA_005884825.1 Alphaproteobacteria bacterium | reverse complement strand
ACAGCCCAGCTCGGCCCCGCGTGAATTTGATTTTCGCTTCATTAGTCTCGGCCGGCGCGGCATGGGGTGTGCCTAATTCTTGACCACGTTGTTCCCGCGAAAACTAGGTTAAGGATCACTTTCAGCATCTCCGACGTTTGTCACCGCTAGAGTTTAGAACGCGGGAGCGGTGCTGATGGTCGAGGCGGTCTGGGGACGTTTGCTCCCGATCAGTCGGCGCCGTCAGCGCGACCCGGGGTGGTGGCTTCGCTGGCTGCTTCGCGTTGTTGCGATGCTGCGCTGGGCCGCGGCACTCGCGGTGTGCTTTCTGCTGGGCTGGGGCATTACGACGGAGATCCGGACCTCATACCTGCAGTCCCGTTTGCTGTCGCGCTGGGCTGCGGACATGAAATTCACGGTTCAGCCCGGTCTCAGCGAGGATATCCGCTTCCCCAAATCGGGGCCTTATGACGAGCGGCTCGGCTATGCGCAGCTGCCGTCGTTTATCGACGCCCTGAGCGCCCGCCATTTCGTGGTCACCCGGCAAGCGCGCTGGTCGCCGGCGCTGGAGCGGTTTGTCGACCAGGGGGGCTACCCGATTTACGGCGAGAAAACGCGGGCCGGGGTAAAACTGTTCGACCGCGATCAGAACCCGCTCTACCAGGCGAGCTACCCGGAACGGGCCTATAAGGATTTCTCCTCGATCCCGCCGCTCGTGGTCGGCAGCCTGCTGTTCATCGAGGATCACGACCTTCTCGATCTCCAAGACCGGGAGCGCAACCCAGCCGTCGAATGGGGCCGGTTCATGCTTGCCGTGGCGGGACGGATCGCCAGTGTCGTCGATCGCCGCTTCAGAGAAGGTGGCGCCAGCACCCTTGCCACGCAGATCGAAAAGTTTCGCCATTCGCCGGGCGGCCGCACGCCCGGCGTCGTCGAGAAATTCCGCCAGATGGTCACGGCCTCGGCGCGCGCCTATCGCAACGGCCGCGAGACCGCTGCAGCCCGGCGCGACATCGTTACGACCTATCTCGATTCGACGCCGCTCGGATCGCGGCCCGGTTACGGCGAAATCATCGGCGTCCCGGAGGCCTTGTGGGTCTGGTACGGCACCGATCTCGCCGAGGCGAACCGGGTGCTGAGCACACCGGCTACAACCAAGGCCCAATGGGCGCGCAAGGGCGAGGTTTATCGGCAAGTCCTTGGCCTGCTATTGGCGAACCGCCGGCCGGCCTATTATCTGAACGGCGATGGAGCCGCTCTTGCAGCCTTGACCGACGGGTACCTGCGCCTGCTCGCAGGGGCGGGGATCATCGACCCGGCGCTGCGCGACGCCGCACTCGCCGCCAAGCTGCATTTCCGCACCCAGCTGCCGCCCCCGGCGGCGATATCTTTCGTTGGAAACAAGGCGACGGATCGCCTGCGGGCCGAGCTGATGACGTTGCTCCACCTGCCCGACCTCTACGCCTTGGACCGGCTCGATGTGACGGGGTATGGGACGGTCGATACGGCCGCCCAGAAACGGGTCACCGATGTGCTCGAGCGGCTCGGCGATCCCGCTTACACCAGATCGCTGGGGCTCGTCGGCCACAATCTGCTCGGTGGAGAAAAGCCGGGCCGGCTCGCCTGGAGCGTCGTGCTTTACGAGCGCGGCGCCGAGCGGAACTATCTCCGGATCCACGGGGACAGCCTCAACTCGCCTTTCGACATCAATTCCGGGGCCAAGCTGATCCTTGGATCGACCGCCAAACTGCGCACCCTCGTTACCTATCTGAATATCGTCGACGAGTTGCACCGCAAATTGGCCCCGCTGCCGCGGCGCGATCTGATGGCTATGGCGGCTGCGAAGGACGACCCGCTAACCGCATGGGCGGCCGGCTACCTCGCGAAGAGCGGTGATCATGGCCTTCAGCCGATGATCGACGCGGCGATGCAACGCCAATATTCGGGCAGTCCTTCCGCATTCTTCACCGGCGGCGGCGTGCACGCCTTCGCCAATTTCGAGAAATGGGAAGATCATTCGAATCCGACCGTGCTCGAGGCGTTCGAGCACTCGATCAACAATTCCTTTATCCGCATTATGCGCGACATCATCCTCTATTATCAGGCGCAGACCGGGATAGAGACCGAGAAGCTCCTATCGGACGGCGACGACCCGAACCGGGAGGCCTTTCTGCGGCGGTTCGCCGATCAGGAGGGACGCCGCTATCTCGGCCGGTTCTGGAACGACTACAAGGGTCTGACGCCGCAAGAGGCCTTGGACAAGCTGGCGCGCCGGACGCGCCCGACAGCGCGACGGATGGCGGTCGTCTACCTCACCGCGCGGCCCGAAGCGAGCCGCGCCGAGCTCGGCGGTTTTCTTGCGCACCACCTACCGCCGTCGTCGGTCGATAACGACGAGCTCTGGGATTTGTGGAGGGAGTATGGGCCCGGCCGCTTTTCGCTGCAGGACCGGGGCTACATCGCGGGAATTCATCCGCTCGAGCTGTGGCTCGTCGCCTATCTCCAGGATCATCCGAACGCGCCGCGCAACGAGGTCGTCGAGGCGAGCGCGGACGTGCGGCAGGACGTCTATGGCTGGCTCTTCAAGAGCCGCAACATGCACAAACAGAACACGCGCATCCGCATGCTGCTCGAGGAGGATGCGTTCGACCGGATCCTGCAGGATTGGCGGCAGCAGGGCTATCCTTTCGGTCATCTGGTGCCATCATATGGCAGCGCCATCGGCAGCTCGGGTGATCGCCCGGACGCCCTCGCCGATCTGATGGGCATCATTCTGAATGACGGCGTGCGGCAACCTAATATCGACCTGCAGCGCCTGCATTTCGCTGCGGATACGCCCTACGAGACTGATATGATGCTCGAACCCCAGCCGCAGCGGGTCATGGCTCCCGAGATCGCCAAGACCCTGCGGCAGGCGCTAATGGGCGTTGTCATGGAGGGGACGGCCACGCGCCTCCGCGGGGCTTACCATGCGCCAAACGGGACCCTGCTGCCAGTCGGCGGCAAGACCGGCACCGGCGACAATCGACTCGACCGTTTTGGCCGCGGCGGCCGGTTGATCTCACAACGGGCCATCGACCGCACCGCCACCTTTGTGTTCTTCCTCGGCGATCGCTTCTTCGGCACGATCACGGCTTATGTCCCCGGCACGATCGCCGGTACTTACCATTTCACCAGCGCCCTGGCCGTGCAACTGCTCAGAGCCCTCGAACCGCAGCTCGAACCGCTCCTCGGGGAACCGGCGGGCGAAGCTGCGCCGATGCCGATCCCCGAAGTCCTGCCCGCCCTCACCGGGCTAAGGAAGAGCAGCGAAGGCAGCGCCGATTAGTGGCTATGACGACCGGGCGACGCTCTGCAGCAGGTCGACCTTGCGGTTCAGCGCCATCACCAGACCGTCGACGCCCTCGCGCTGCAGGATCGAATGGAACTCCGATCGATGTACCGCCAACTGGCTGATCGTACCGTCGAGATACACGTCGGAAATGCGCCACGAGCCCTGATCCTGGCGCATCCGATAATCGAGCCTCGTCGCCTCGCCATTCGATTTGGCGATCTTCGTCTGCACCATGACATCATTGCCGTTGGGCCGTTCGCCGGTGACTTGCAATTGCTCACCCGAATAGGTGTCGAAGCGATCGGCGTAAGTTGCCGCGACATAGTGCGCAAATGCCGCCAGCAGCTGTTGCTGCTGGGCTGGGGCGAGAGTGTCCCAGGACGGGCCGATCGCGAGCCGCGTCATCATCGGGATGTCAAAGGTCCTGTTGACGACGGGCGCCAGTCTGGCGTAACGCCCGCTCTCCCCAAGCGTTCGACCATCCCGCATCGTGCCGAGCAAAACGCCGTAAAAGCCTCGCACTTGGTCCTGGGCATCAGGAACGGCAGCCATGCCCGGCGTGAATAGGCCGACGGCGACAAGCAGCGCGAGGCAAAGGCTCGCAATTTTGCCTCTCCAGGCATCTCGCATGTTCTGACCAGCCATATCTCGGTCTCCTCTTAAGCTTGCACTTCCCCCCTCTCGCTGAGCCCGAAGGGCACAGTACAACGCTCCGCAATTCGAAATTCATCCCCTCCCGCCTGCAGTACTCCCTGAGGAG
>VAZT01000055.1 GCA_005884825.1 Alphaproteobacteria bacterium | reverse complement strand
GGCCTCCGCCGCAGCCTATGTCCAGCAGAGTGAGCCCATCGAACGGTCGTAACGAGGAAACGCTGCGACCGAAATGCGCCGTCAGGTGTTGACGAATATAGTCGAGCCGAACGGGGTTGAGGCGATGCAGGGGGCGGAAGCTCCCCTCCGGATCCCACCACGCCTCGGCGTGCGCGGCAAAGCGTTCGATCTCCTGCGGGTCGACCGTAGCGCTGGCGGCGCGCACTCTCGATCCTTCTCGGTTGAATGGGTCGCGCTATGACCAGATAACCCGACGAGAGTATTTGTTGTCGCCCGGCCCCGGCAAGAAGCGCGTGGGGCGCTCATTGGCAGATTCGCCGCACAGGTTTCGAGAAACGCATGGCGCGCATTGTTCAGAAGTTCGGCGGCACGTCGGTCGCCGATGTCGCCCGGATCAAGAACGTCGCGCGGCGCGTCAAGTGCCAAGTGGATCGCGGCAACGAAGTAGCCGTCGTCGTGTCGGCGATGGCGGGAGCTACCAACCAGCTGGTCGATTGGACGCGCGACACGAGCCGCCTGCACGACGCGCGCGAATACGACGTAGTGGTCGCGTCGGGCGAGCAGGTGACCGCGGGTTTGCTTTCGCTCGCTCTGCAGGATCTCGGCATCGATGCGCGCTCCTGGCTCGGGTGGCAGATCCCGATTCGCACGGACGGGGTCCACGGCAAGGCGCGGATCGAGGCGATCGACGTCACCGAGATTCGCCGCCGCCTCGCCCAGGGCCAGGTCGCCGTCGTCGCGGGGTTTCAGGGAGTGGGGCCGCGCGGGCGGATAACGACGCTCGGCCGTGGCGGGTCCGACACCTCTGCCGTGGCACTCGCGGCCGCGCTCGAAGCCGACCGTTGCGACATCTTCACCGATGTCGACGGCGTCTATACGACCGATCCGCGCATCGTTGCGAAAGCCCGCAAGCTCAGTAAAATAACTTACGAGGAAATGCTGGAAATGGCGTCGCAGGGCGCCAAGGTGCTGCAGACGCGCTCGGTCGAGATGGCATCACCGTGCAGAAGGTGGCGGACCGGCCGGGCGTCGCGGCGGCCATATTTGGTCCGCTCGCCGACCACGCGATCAACGTCGACATGATCGTACAAAGCGCTTCCGAGGATGGACGCACCGCCGATCTCACCTTCACCGTGGCGCGCGCCGAGCTCGACCGGGCTGTGGCCGTGCTGGAGAAGGGGAAAAACTTGATCGGTTTCGCCGCACTCAAGCCCGATCCGAATGTCGTCAAGGTCTCGGTCATCGGCGTCGGCATGCGCAGCCATGCTGGTGTCGCCAAGCAGATGTTTCAAACCTTGGCCGACAAGGGCATCAACATCCAGGTGATTTCGACCTCCGAGATCAAGGTCAGCGTCCTGATAGCAGCCGAATATACCGAGCTCGCCCTGCGGGCATTGCATACTGCCTACGGGCTCGACACGGCCGGATGACCGAGGGGATCGGCGCAGCGCAGTTTCCAAGGGCCGAATTGCGCCGAGCCAGCGACCGGGAAACCGAACGACAGCACCTGCGCGCCGAACTCGACCGGTTGTGGGCCCGCGGCCGAGATGTTCTCGGCTGCGATCTCGCCATCATGGGCGGCGCGATGACCTGGGTTTCCGAGCGCAACCTGGTCGCCGCGATTTCGAATGCCGGCGGGTTCGGGGTCATCGCCTCGGGATCGATGTCGCCACAGCTGCTTTCCGCCGAGATCGACGCGACGACGGCACTGACCCGGCGGCCGTTCGGGGTCAATCTGATCACCTTGCACCCGCAGCTCCTCGAATTGATCGAGGTATGCGCGGAGCATCGGGTCGGCCACGTCGTGCTCGCCGGGGGTCTGCCGAGCAGTGCCGCGGTGCGCGCAATCAAGCGAAGCGGCGCGCGGGTCTTGTGTTTCGCACCTTCCCTCGGCTTTGCGCGCAAGCTCGTGCGCATGGGCGCCGATGCGATCGTCATTGAAGGCAGCGAGGCGGGCGGGCATATCGGACCGGTCTCGACCGGCGTGCTGGCGCAGGAGATCCTGCCGCATCTCACCGAGGTTCCGGTGTTCGTAGCGGGCGGCATCGGCCGCGGGGAAGCGATCCTGGCCTATCTCGAAATGGGCGCCTCCGGCGTCCAGCTCGGCACCCGCTTTGTTTGCGCGCATGAATCGATCGCTCACCCGCGCTTCAAACAGGCCTTCATCCGGGCCGCGGCGCGCGACGCGGTCGCTTCGGTTCAGCTCGATCCGCGCTTTCCGGTGATCCCGGTGCGCGCGCTCGCCAATGCGGCAACCGAGCGGTTTGTCGCGATGCAGCGCCGCATCATTGACCGATGCGCGCGGGGTGAACTCTCGCAAGGGGAAGCCCAGCTCGAAATCGAGCATTTTTGGGCCGGGGCCCTGCGTCGTTCGGTGATCGACGGCGATATCGAGGGAGGTTCCTTGATGGCCGGCCAAAGCGTCGGCTTTGTCACGCGCGAGCAAAGCACCGCCGAAATCATCGAGGAACTGGTTAGCCAAGCGCTCGCCGTTCTCGCGGCCCGCGAGGTCATGCAACAGCGACAGCTCGTGTCCCGCGAAATCTTGCCAGGGAGCCCGGCGCCCGCGGATGTCTGAGGCCGCAGGCAGCGTCAGCGCAACCCGCCGCCTCCTGCGCCGACTTCGCGACATAATGGCCGGCTCGGGCACGGCGCAAGAGCGGCTCGAGCAGATTGTGCGGGTCGTTGCCTCCGAAATGGTCGCCGAGGTCTGCTCGGCTTACATCCTGCGGGCGGGCGAGGTGCTCGAGCTGTTCGCCACCGAGGGGCTGCGGCCCGAAGCGGTGCACCGGACGCGGTTGCGGGTCGGCGAGGGCCTGGTCGGGGTGATCGCTGCGACGGCGCGGCCGCTAGCCCTGGCGGACGCGCAATCCCATCCGGACTTTGCCTATCGGCCCGAGACCGGCGAGGAAGTCTACCATTCGCTGATGGGTGCGCCGATCCTGCGCGGCAACCGGGTTCTCGGCGTTCTCGTCGTGCAGAACCGGACATTGCGCCATTACACCGAGGACGAAGTCGAGGTCCTGCAGACGATCGCGATGATTGTCGCTGAGCTCGCGGCGAGCGGCAACCTCGTCAACCCTCTCGAAATCGCCCAAAGTCACGGCGGGGTAGCGCTCCCGGTCAGGATCGTCGGAGTTCGGCTGAATGCCGGTTTGGCGATCGGGCCGGCGGTTCTGCATGAGCCCAGGGTCATCATTCGCCAGGTCGTGGCGGAAGACGTCGATGCGGAGCTCGGGCGTCTGCGTGGCGCGGTCAGGGCGATGCGCGAGGCGATCGACGAGCTGGTCGCGACGAGCCGCGAGTTCGGCGACGGCGAGCACCACGACGTGATCGAAACATATCGCATGTTTGCGGCCGATCGTGGCTGGGTGATGCGTATTGCCGACGCGATCCGGAGCGGCCTCACCGCCGAGGCCGCCGTACAGAAGGTAGCGGACGACACCCGCACCCGCATGATGCAGGTCGCCGATCCCTACCTCAGAGAGCGTCTATTCGACCTCGAAGATCTCGCCAACCGCCTGCAGCAGCACCTGGCGGGACGCCCGCTGAGTGCGGCCTGGGCCGAATTGCCGACCGAATTCATCCTCGTCGCCCGCGCGATGGGACCGGCCGAGCTATTGGACTACGCGCGCCGGCGGATCATGGGTCTGGTGCTCGAGGAAGGCTCGCCGACTGCCCATGTCGCGATTGTCGCGCGCGCCTTCGACATTCCGGTAGTTGGGCGGGTCGATGATGCGACGAGCCGGATCGAGGCGGGGGACATCGTCGTCGTCGATGGTGATCACGCCAATGTGCTGATCCGGCCCAGTGCCGACATCCAGCAATCCGTGACCGCCGCGGTGGAGGCGCGCAGCCGTCGCCGCTCCTATTACGAGACGTTGCGCTCGACCCCGGCGATTAGCCGGGACGGCGTCGCGGTCAAGCTGATGCTGAACGCCGGGCTCTTGCTCGACCTCGCGCAACTCGCGACGACCGGCGCCGAGGGTGTCGGGCTTTTTCGCACCGAGTTCCCGCTGATGGTGCGGGAGAGTTTCCCGGATGTCGAGGATTTCACCGAATACTACAAACGCGTCTTCGACGAGGCAGAGGAGCGCCCTGTCTTCTTCCGTACTCTCGATATCGGGGGCGACAAGGTGCTGCCTTATCTGCCGCACACCCCCGAGGACAACCCCGCAATGGGCTGGCGGGCGATCCGCATCGGGCTCGACCGCCCGGCGATGCTCCGGCAGCAACTGCGCGCTTTGATCCGCGCCGCCCGGGGGCGGACATTGCACGTCAAATTTCCGATGGTCGCGGAGGTTGCCGAGCTCGAACGCGCCCGTGCCCTGGTCGACATCGAGCTGGCGCGGGCGGCTTGCGAAGGACGCGAGCTCCCGGAATCGGTCAAAATCGGAGTCATGCTCGAAGTGCCGTCACTGTTGTGGCAATTGCCGGCATTATGCGAGCGCATCGATTTCTTATCGGTCGGCACCAACGATCTGCTGCAGTTTTTGTTCGCGTGTGATCGCGGCAATCCGCGCCTGGCCGACCGCTACGATCCCCTCTCGGCGCCAATGCTGGCGTTGTTTCGGGAGATTATCGCGCGCAGCCACGCTGCCGGCACCTCGCTGAGCATGTGCGGCGACATGGCCGGCAACCCGCTCGAGGCGATGGTGCTGATCGCCCTCGGCTTCAGAACACTGTCGATGGCCGCGACCGCAATCGGCCCCGTCAAGACGATGATCCGCACTCTCGATGCCGGCGCGGTCGCCGCTTACCTCGACGAGATCGGCAGCGGTCCCGATCATTCGCTGCGACCCAAGCTAGAAGCCTACGGCCGCGACCACCACATCGCGTTATAAACCGTGCTTTCGTCCGTAATATCAGGTACTTGAACTGTACGAGCCGCTCCCTAAATCAGTTGTGTGCCGGGTGCCCGTCAGGGGCTCGGCCAGTTATCTGATCGTATCCATGTTGCTCATTGGAGGATGTGGCTATGAACACAGTCTTCGATTTTGCGCCGCTATGGCGCTCCGGTATCGGATTTGACCGTCTGTTTGACGTTGTCGAACAGGCGGTAAAGTTCGAGCCGACTGACAACTACCCTCCGTACAATATCGAAAAGACCGGCGACAATGCATACCGGGTGACCTTGGCGGTTGCCGGATTTACGCCGGATGAGCTCTCGGTTACCAGCGAGCCGAACCTGCTGATCGTCTCCGGCAAGAAGGCTGAAGCTCCGGAAGCGGAGTATCTCTACAAGGGGATCGCCGCCCGCGCCTTCGAGCGCCGGTTCAACCTCGCCGATTACGTGGCGGTTACCGGAGCCAAATTGGAGAATGGCTTTCTGACCGTCGAACTGGTGCGCGAGCTGCCGGAGGAGATGAAACCGCGCCGGATCGCGATCGCCACCGGGAGCGAGCCGCTCGCGATCGAGCAAAAGCAGGCGGCCTGAGCGATCGAATGGAGAAGAATATGGCTATGAGCATGAGAGATCTGGTCCCGTGGGGTCGCAACCGAAACCTGCCGGCTTCGACGACGGGCGAGAATGCCAATCCGTTCCTGGCGTTGCACCGCGAAATGAACCGCATCTTCGATGACTTCGCGCGCGGCTTCGACCTGCCGATGTTGTTCGGGGGCTGGTCTGGCGGTTGGCCATATGTCGAGGTCAGCGAGACTGACGATCATGTGAGGGTCGTCGCCGAAATCCCCGGGCTCGAAGAGAAGGACATCGAGGTCACATTGCATAACGGTATCCTCACCTTGCGAGGCGAGAAAAAGTCCGAGAGCCAGGGCGCCGTCTACAGCGAACGCTGGCACGGACGCTTCGAGCGGTCGATGCAACTGGGACCTGACGTCGAT
>VAZT01000054.1 GCA_005884825.1 Alphaproteobacteria bacterium | reverse complement strand
CGGCGACGAGGGTCACGAGATAGCCGAGATCGCAGGCGTCGCGGACGGCGCTCTCGACGCACTGGTCGCTCATTAGGCCGGCGATGATCAGCGAGCGCGCGCCGAGATTGCGCAATACGTAATCGATATTGGTCGAGATGAAGACACTGCTCGATGTCTTGCGGAAGATCATCTCGTCTTCGGCCGGCGCGATCTCGCCAAGGATCTGCGCCTCCCACGACCCGCGCGGCACGTCGATGCCGGAGATCTTGTAGTCGAGGCTTCGGTCGCGGCCATCTCCGGTCATGTTCTCGATCACCGAATACATGACCTCGATGCCGCCGCTCCGGCAGGCGGCCTGCAGGCGCCGTATATTGGGCAGCACGGTGTCATGCAGGTTCCGACGAAAATACTCGGTTTTCCCGGACACCGGCCCGGCGCAATAGTTCTGGACGTCGATGATCAAGAATGTGGCGTGGGCCGGATCGATCGGCACCTCGCGGCTCAGCGCCGTCATCGGCGCAGGAACTCGGCGTAGGCGGCGGGCAGCAGCCGGGCCAGGCGCTCGGCCCATTGCCTTTGGCCGGCCGGGTCGATTATCAGATCCTGACGGATCTCGATCTCGACATGCGGCAGGCCGCGCCGCTCGCCATGCACTGGGACCGTATAGTCGGTCTGGTCGCTGACCTGGTACGGCTCATTTTCGCCGACCATCAGGTCCCCTTCGGCGCGCAGCAGTTCTGCCAACTCGTGCGCGAGCCGCCGATCGCGGTTGAACAGCACCGCCACATGCCACGGCCGCGAGACGCCTTTGAACACCGGCGTGAAACTGTGCAGCGCCACCAGCGCGGTGGCGCGGTTTGCCGCCGCCCGGCGGTCCAGGGCCGCCCTAATCGCATTGTGATATGGGCGGAAGATCGCGTCCGCGCGGGCGGCCCGGTCAGCCTCGTCGAGGCCGCGATTGCCGGGAATTTCAGTGCTTTCGCTGATCTCCGGTATCGAGCTCGGGACATTGGGGTCGCGGTTGCAGTCGATCACCAGGCGCGAATAGGTTTGCAGGATTACGGCCGCATTCAACAAGCGCGAAAGCTCCCGTCCGACGGAGCCGATGCCGATATCCCATGCGATATGCCGCAGCGTCTCGGCCTCGGGCAGGCCAAGGGTACCGAGCCTGCGTGGGAAGACGCGCCCCGCATGCTCGCAGGTGAGAAAGAAAACCGAATCTCCCGACTCGTTCTCGAGGGTGACCGGGTCGGGTTCGTAGGGGTCGAGCAGCGCTGCCCCGACCATCAATAGACCTCGGCGTAGCGGGCGCAGAGCTCGGCCGGCGACAGCCCGGCGACCTTTTCCGCTTCGACGCGCTTGAACCTGAGATAGGCGTCGAAATGGGTAGGGCCCAACCAGCCGGCCACGGTCTTGTTGGCGGCGAGACGGTCGAGCGCCTCCGGAAGGGAACGGGGCAGCTGCTCCGGCTGGCCGGATGTCGGCAGTTCCAGGCCGCGGCGGATGCCGTCGACTCCGGCGAAGATGACTGCCCCGAGGGCGAGGTAGGGGCTAGCCGCGGCGTCGGTGGCGCGGAACTCGACGTGGAACTGGCGCGCCATTTCGGTTGGGGTCGCGGCGGCGAAAGTCGGGCAGATGCGGAGGGCAGCGCCGCGGTCCTGGCGCACCAGATCGATCACCGTGGGGGCCCACGCATTCGGCGTCAGCCGGAGATAGGAAACCGGCGACGGCGCGGTTATCGCGCAGATCGCGGGCATATGGTGCAGCACGCCGGCGCAGAAGTGCTGCGCCGATTTGCTGAGCTCCATTGGCTCGCCGGGTGCGTGGGTCGCCGGCCGGCCCGCGGCGTCGACGAGGCTCATATGAATGTGCACGCCGTTGCCGACCAGCTCAGGGTCGGGCTTTGGCGAGAAGATCACCCTTTGCCCCAGCCGATTCGCGGTGGCGCGCGCCATCTCGCGCGTGATGACCGCATGATCGGCGGCGGTCAGCGCAGGTTGCGGCATGACCGTCACCTCGAACTGGCGTGGGCCATATTCGGCGAGAAACGTGTCCGGAACTACCCCGGCGGCGCGCAACGCGGCTGTGAAGATCTCGCCGAAGCCGTTCTGGCGGCGGAAGGCGCCCAGCGCATAGGCGTCGCCCGGGCGGTCGGAGACCCCGGTATACAGGAATTCCTGCTCGAAAGCCGCCACGAGCTTCAGGCTCGCCAGGTCGTCGAGTTCCTTAATCGCGCGGCGCAGGAAATCCCGCGGACAGCATTCCCAGAGGGTGCCGTCGGTATTGCAGATGTCACCCAGGAAGAAGTGCTCGATCGCCGACCCGTCGGCGAAATCGACGCGCACCTCGACTGCGGGGTCGGGCACGATCATGAAATCCCCGGCGGTGCCGAAAGGCGTGTCCCAGATCGGCCCGAACGGCGACATCATCAGATTGCTGCCGGTCCAGCCGACACCCTTCTTCAACCGCGCCGGCAATTCGCGCGCCGGGAAGCCTTTGCCGCGCGCCAGCCCAGAGATGTCGCAGGTCGCGACAAAAACGAGCTCTTCCCGGATCATGCCACGCCTCGCTCCCTCTCGGCCCGCTGGCAGCGGGCAAGATTGCTCGTCACCTGACTCGCTCCGCGGCGATGTCGATGCCGTAATCGGTCGGGAAACAGAAAACGCCAACGCGCATGATTCCTCTCGGGGTCCGATGGTTGTCGGCTAGGATGACATAGTTGCTAAAATTCAACCATGGAGGAGAGCCATGCCGGTCGCGACCGTCCGCGGTGTCGACATCAATTACGAAATACTGGGTGAGCGCGGGCCGTGGGTGGCCCTCCAGCCCGGCGGCCGGCGCGCCCTCGCAGGAGTCAAGTCGCTCGGCGAGAAGCTCGCCGAGTCCGGCTGCCGGGTGCTTGTCTATGACCGGCGCAATTGCGGCGCCTCCGGTGTCTCGTTCGACGGCGGCGGTTCCGAGAACGAGATCTGGGCCGAGGACCTGCGCGCTTTGTTGTCACAGCTCGACGCGCTTCCGGCGTATATCGGCGGCAGCTCGTCGGGGTGTCGCTTGGCATTGTTGATGGCGCTGCGCCATCCGGCCGACGTCCACGGGCTGTTGCTGTGGCGGGTGACCGGCGGCGCCTATGCAGCCCAGCGCCTGGTCGAGAACTACTACACCCAGTTCATCAATGCAGCGCAGCAAGGCGGCATGGAAGCGGTCTGCCGCACCGAGCATTTCGCCGAGGTGATCGCCAGCAACCCAGCCAATCGAGCGCGCATGACGGCGCTCGACCCGCAGCGCTTCATCGGCATCATGGAAGAGTGGCGGCGCGCCTTCAAGGAGGGAGCGCAGCATCCGGTGATCGGGCTGAGCCCCGCCGAGCTGCGCTCGCTGACGATGCCGGCCTGCATCATCCCCGGCAACGACCGGGTGCATCCGCGCGGACCCGGCCAGGCGGCGCATCGGCTGATGCCGAACAGCGAATATCACGAGGTCCTGACAGAGGACCGCCCCGACCTCGATGTCGCGCTCGAGGAGTGGAACGCCAAGGAGGGTCTGTTGGCGGCCATCTTCGTCGATTTCCTGAGGCGAGCCGAGCGCCGCAGCTGAGCTGTAACGGAGGCGTATGTGGGACCGCTCGCTGGGATCAAGGTGGTGGAACTCACCGGCATCGGGCCCGGGCCGATGTGCGCAATGCTGCTCGCCGATCTGGGCGCGACGGTATTGCGCATCGACCGGCCGGAGCCGAGCGACCTCGGGCTTCAGCGCGAGCTGCGCTACGACCTTTTACTGCGCGGTCGCCCCGCCTTGGCGCTCGACCTGAAGAGCCCTGACGGGAAGGCCCTGGCCCTGCGACTCGTCGAGCATGCCGACGCGCTGATCGAGGGATTCCGTCCTGGCGTTACCGAGCGGCTCGGCCTCGGCCCCGATGACTGCCTCGCCCGCAACCCACGTCTCGTCTATGGCCGGGTGACCGGCTGGGGGCAGGGCGGGCCGCTGGCGCATGCGGCGGGGCACGACATCAACTACATCTCGCTGGTCGGCGCCTTGCACGCCTTCGGGCGCCGCGGACAGCCGCCGACCCCGCCGTTGAACCTGATCGGCGATTTCGGCGGCGGGGCGCTCTATCTCGCCTTCGGGCTGGTCTGCGGCATTCTCGAGGCGCAACGCTCGGGCCGCGGGCAGGTCGTCGACGCGGCGATGGTCGACGGCGCCGCGTCGCTGATGACCGCCTTCCATGGCCTGGTCGCGGCCGGCCTCGCGACCCACGAACGCGGCGCCAACCACCTCGATACCGGTTCGCATTTCTACAATGTCTACGAATGCGCGGACGGGCGGTGGATCTCGATCGCGCCGATCGAGGGCAAGTTCTACGCCGAACTGCTGCGCCGCCTCGACATCGACCCGGCGACGATGCCGCCGCAAATGGACCGCGCGCATTGGCCCGAGGCGCAGGCCCGGCTGACGGCGCTGTTCAAGACCAGGAAATGCGCCGAATGGTGCAATCTGCTCGAAGGGACCGACGCGTGTTTCGCGCCGGTGCTGACGACCGACGAGGCGCCGCACCACCCGCACAATGCGGCGCGCCAAACCTATGTCGAGATCGACGGGATCGGGGACCCTCGGCTGAGCCGCCCCGATCAGGCCGGCGCCGGCTCCATCCTGTAATCGCTGTCGCTGACGTGCTCGGCCCAGGTCGTGCCTTGGCCCTGCTCGCCATTTTCCGACATCGCCAGATGGCTGAACAGGCGGTCCGGGGCGGCGCCGTGCCAGTGCATCGTATCGGGTGGGATGATTACCGTGTCGCCGGGATAGATCGCCTGCGGCCGCGAGCCTTTGCCGATGCAGATGCGGCCGACGCCGGAGAGGCAATAAAGCGTCTGTCCAACCGGATGGGAATGCCAGCCGGTGCGGGCGCCCGGGGTGAATGAGACGACCGTAGCCCGCATGCGCGACGGCGCCTGGCCGACGAGCACCTCGTCCTGAAACACCTCACCGGTGAAGTTTTCCGCCGCGCCGCGCCTGGTAGCCCGTGCACCTGCCCGCACAACCGTCATCGCTTCCTCCGTCCGGATGGGAATTCGATCGGAGAATAAGCCCGGCGCTCATCGAGTTGCAAATTTCGGCGCCTGGAAGAGAAGCAAAAGCGCGAGCAGAGGCGCCTATGCCGAGCGGGGCTGATTCCTATGGTGGCCGCTGACTTCGGCCCCGTCGAGCGGCGAAAGTCGCAAGAACCCGAGGGCGGACAGCAGCGGCAGGAGAGCTATCAGGAAGAAGGCGAGCGCAAAATCATCGACTGTCAGCATTCGTGGACCGGCGATGAGCGCCAAGAGGGCAGCGCCGATGGCGATACCAAAGCCTCTCGCCAGCTGCTGAGCGACGCCGCCGACGCTGGTGCTCTTGCTCAGCACCGCGCCGGGCACGTCGGCATAGCTGATCGTGTTGAGGCCGAGATACTGGATGCTGCGCACGCACCCCGACAGCAGAACGAACAGGACGATCAGCCAAGCCGGCGTGTCGGGACGCAACAAGCCGCAGCCGGCGGTCACCGCGGCGGCTAGACAGGCGGTGCCGGCGAGCAGCCGACGGAACCCAAAGAAGCGCAGAATGGTCCCCGAAAGCGTTCGCACGAGCATGGCGCCCAGGCTCGACGAAAAGGACAGGAGACCGGATTGCAGCGGGCTGAGGCCAAACCCGACCTGAAAGAAAAGCGGCAACAAGAACGGCACCGCGTCCAGACCCATCCGGCAGATGCTACCGGTAACCGTGCCGATGCGGAAGGTGCGGATGCGCAGCAGACTGAGATCGAGGATCGGATCTTCGCGGCGCCTGGCATGCCGGCCATAAAGCAGCAGAATGGCGGCGGCGGCGGCGAAGAAAACGGCCCCGAGAGGGCCCGGGATCATCGGGCGCCCAACATTCTCGATTGCCAGCTCCAGCAAGGCGAGACCCAATCCGGCAATGAAAAACCCGCGCAGATCGAACCGGGTCGGCGCCGGTGCGCGGAAATCCTCGATCAGCCACAACGCCAGCACGACACCGGCGATCCCGATCGGCAGATTGAGATAAAAGATTGCGCGCCAGGAAAGATAAGTCGTCAGAAAGCCGCCGACGATCGGGCCTACCGTCGGCCCGATCATCGCCGGGATCGTCATCCAGTTCATCGCCGAAACGAGACCCGATCGCGGGAAGCTGCGCAGCAGGATGAGGCGGCCGACGGGCGTCATCATCGCGCCGCCAAACCCCTGCAACACCCGCATCACCAGCATCATCGGCAGGCTCGTCGACAACCCGCAGAGCGCCGATCCGGCGGCAAAGATCGAAATTGCAACGCAGAAGACGACACGCGTGCCGAGCCGGTCGGCAATCCAGCCGCTGACCGGGATGAAGACGGCCAGGCTCAACAGATAGGTCGTGATCACCAGATTGAGCCGCAGCGGGCTCTCGCCGAGGCCTTTGGCCATGTCGGGGATCGCCACCGCGATCATCGTCGAATCGAGCCCCTCCATAAAAAAGGCGCAGCCGACCACCAGCGGGACAATGATCCTGAGGCGTGGCTTCCGCGTGGTGTCGGAGAGGTGGCTCGTCTCGCTCAGCCTGGGATGCTCGGTTCTACGGCTTTTTGCCGCTTGCGTTTGACAGCTGTAGGGCGCGAGAACCATAGCCGATTGTGAACCAGCGGTGGGGCCCAAAGGTGGGGGATAGTGAAATAGGACCCGATCTCCTCGAGCGTTGGGCCCTCCACTATCTCGGGCGGTATGCCAGTTCGGCCGAGAATCTGCGGCGGGTGCTGACGCGGCGAGTGCGCCGGCGCTCTCCCGAAGCCGTGCCGGCGGCGGCGCCGTTGATCGTCGCGCTCGTCGCGCGCTACCGGGAATCGGGGCTGCTAGACGATGCGGCTTACGCCTCCGCGCGGGTGCAGTCGCTGCATCGCCGCGGCGCGTCGATGCGCGCGATGCGGGCCCGGCTGGCGGTGAAGGGAGTGTCGGCGGCCGATGTGGCCGATGCCGTGTCAGGCCTGCGCGCCGCCGCGCCCGACCCCGATCTGGCGGCGGGCTGCGCCTTTGCCCGGCGGCGCCGTCTGGGGCCGTTTCGGCGAGCTGCCGCGGACCATGCGCGCGAGCTCGGCGCGTTCGCGCGAGCCGGCTTCAGCCGGCGGGTGGCCGAGGCGGTGCTCGCCTGTCCCGATATCGGCGCGGTCGAGGCGCTGGCGCGCGGGGAGCCCGGCTGATGTCTTCCTCAAACCGGCTCGCGGTCAAGCATCAGCCGAGCGACGGCTTGGGATTCAGGATCACGCTGGGCTTCGAGCGCGGCGATGACGCCGAGACGGTCAGTCGCCGGGCGGTTCTGGCTCAACTTGTATTTGCCTTCGAGCCGGGTGACGGCGATGTCGAGCCCGATGATGCCCTTCAGCATGTTCTCGACATAAGCCGCGGGCAGATCCTGCATTCGCCATGCGACCGGATTGCGGGCCTCGTGACGTTCCGACAGACGAACCAGAAACCGGCGCAGCCATTCGGCATCCTCGACCATCTGCACCGTTCCGTAGGCATGCACATCGGCGTAGTTCCACGTCGGCACGCTTGGGCCGGTCGTGTACCAACTGGGCGAGATGTAGGCGTGCGGCCCGTGAAAAATTGCCAAAACCTCGCCGCCTAGAGCGAGATCGCCGACTTGCGGGTTGGGGCGGGCGAGGTGGCCGTGCAGGTGCAATTGCTCGCCGTCGCGCTCGATCAGGAACGGGATGTGGCTCGCTACGAGCCCTGCGGCGCCGTGCGTGACGAGCAGGCCGAAATCGTACCGCTCGATGTGGTCGAGCAGTACTTCCGGGCGCTTTTCGGTAAAGGCGGGTGGCAGGTAAACCATGCAATTGTCTCCGGTAGCCGAGCCTCGGGAGCATCAGCTCATATGCGCGATCAGCGGTGCGGCGAGCAGTCCGGCCCCGGACAGCAAGAGAATGGTGCCAGATGCATGGTTGATCCATTTCAGATGACGTGCTTCGAAGGAATGGAACAGCGATCCGAGCCCGAAGGTCAGCGCCAGCCACCACAGCAGAGATCCGAGCCACACCCCGAAAACCATCATTGCTGCGCGGGCGAAGGTGGCGTCGGCGCCGCTGAGGCCCAGCGCGGAAAAGATGCCGAGGAAAGCGAGGATCGTGATCGGATTGGTC
>VAZT01000053.1 GCA_005884825.1 Alphaproteobacteria bacterium | reverse complement strand
AAGGCAGCGGCGATGACGATCGATCATCAGGCCTTTGTCGACATCCTCGGCCAGGGCAAGGGCGATATCGGGACCGCCATGCTGCCGGGGCCCGAAGGGCAACGGGCGATGCCAAACGAGATGCGCGAGCTGCTGCCGGGCTACGCCCCCGATGTTGCCAAATCGCGCGAAGAGGCCCGCAAGATCATGCAGTCGCTTGGTTATGGGCCGGTCAAACACCTCCCCTTGAAGATTGCCGCGCGCAACCTGCCGGACTATCGCGACGCCGCCTCACTGCTGATCTGGCCGTTGGCCGCACGACCCTCTCTCCCCTTGAGTCGGCCCCCCCGCCCTGATCGAGGTCAGGTTCGCAGCCGACTCACCGCTGGAGGGAGCAGGATTCGAACCTTCGGTCCCCCGTCAGGGAAGCCGACTTTTTAGGCTTCGATAAGAGCCCCACAGCCCGGCCGGATCAACCTCGGCCACTGCCAGGGCATGACGGATGGTCGAACCGCGGCACATTCGCGGGCGATGCGGAAGCTTTTATGGCGGCTAAGCGACCCGGCGTCGGCTTTGAGGCCGGAGGAAAGAGGCGGCCGATCCGGGCACACCCGCCGGATCGCCGGTTGCTGGCAGTCGGGTGTAATGACGGTTAGGATCGGGCGGTCTGCCTCCCATCCAGAATAATCATTGCTGGAACGTTCCTAACGCTCCGGTGTTTGCCGACGCAATCGAAGCGAGACGAAAATGAGGGAGGGTGATGCCGTTACGGCCGATCCCGCCGACACGGCAATAGATCCACTACCGCCGGACCGGGCTTATTATAGAGTCGGCAGGGCCACCCGTCGCTTGGTGGTGGTTTCCAACCGGGTTACACCGATGGGAGGCGCAAAGCCCGATTCAGGGGGGCTTGCCATGGCCATACGCTCCGCTCTGCAGGAGAGCGGCGGCATGTGGTTCGGCTGGAGCGGAGAGGTCGCAGAGGAGCCGACCGATGAGCCCGGGATCGCGGTCGATGGGCCACTCACCTTCGCAACTCTTGACCTCTCGCGTCGGGATTACGATGAATATTATATCGGTTACGCCAATCGCGTTCTTTGGCCTTTATTCCATTACCGCAGCGAGCTTGTCGAGTTCTCGCGGCGCTATCTCGCCGGCTATCTGCGCGTCAATCAAATGTTTGCGCAAAGACTGGCGCCAATGCTGTCGACACAGGATCTCGTATGGGTCCATGACTATCATCTGATCCCCCTCGGTGAGGAACTACGCAAGCTGGGTCGGACACAACCGATCGGCTTCTTTCTGCACACGCCGTTTCCCGCTGCCGAGCTGTTTCGTGTGCTGCCGAATCATCGGGATCTCGTCAGATCACTTTGCGCTTACGATCTGGTCGGCTTCCAAACCCAACAGGACCTCGATGGCTTTCGGGATTATTTATTGCGCTGGGCCCGAGGAGAGGAGCTCGGGCGCGGTGTTTGGCAGGCCTTTGGGCGTATCGTGCGCGCGCAGGTGTTCCCGATTGGTATCGATGTCGGCACGGTCGCCGCGCAAGCGGCCAACGCGGATGGCACCCGACACATGGGCCGCCTGCGTCAAAGTGTCGGAAACCGAGCCCTAATGATCGGGGTCGACCGGCTCGATTACTCCAAGGGCTTGGCGGCTCGGTTTCAGGCCTATTCCCACTTGCTCGAAACCCACCAAGAGACGCGCGGCCGAACCGTCCTCATTCAAATCGCACCGCCGTCGCGCTCGGAGGTTCCGGAATACCAGGAGATGCGCAAGACCCTCGCAGCGGTGGCCGGCCAAATCAACAGCCGCTATGGAGAATTTGACTGGACGCCCTTGCGCTACATCAACAAGAGCTTCAGCCACCAGATATTGGCAGGCTTTTTTCGGGCGAGCCGGATTGCCCTGGTGACATCACTGCGCGACGGCATGAACCTGGTCGCCAAGGAATATGTCGCCTCGCAGCCGGCAGATGATCCAGGCGTCCTGATACTATCCTGTTTTGCCGGTGCGGCACGGGAGCTCGGAGAGGCGGTAATCGTCAACCCGTTCGATATCGAGGGCATGGCAGAGGCCATCCTGCAAGGGCTCAACATGCCCGTCGGCGAACGCAAGGAGCGTTGGGCCGCGATGATGAAGGTCCTCGAGCGCAACGACATAACGGCGTGGCGCGAGAGGTTCGTACGCGCCCTATCGGCAATCGACACGCGGCGGTAACTGCCGCGGCGGCCCGCCGCCCCTCTGTTCCACTGGTTCATCCTCGGCGATCGCAGTATGCTCGCGCGGTAAGCAAAAAGCCTGCGGCAATTGGTCGGCTGCGGGCCTCGGGAGGAGAAACCGGAATGAAGAGCATCAAGCCCGATATCCTATCTCGTCGCCAACTTTTCCCGTTGCTCGGAGGAGCGGTTGCCTTGGCCGCCGCACCGAATTTGACCTCGGCGGACCCGTCCGACCGCTTCGGCAAACCGGCCGCCGCGAAGGCGCGGTTCGTCTATGTAGGCACCTACACGTTTCCGGGAACTGCTCCGGGCGGTACCCACCAGAGCCAGGCGAAGGGCATCTATGTATTCAGGATGAACCCACGCGATGGTGGACTGACACTGCTCCAAGTCGCCGAGATTCCGAACCCGTCCTACCTCGCACTTGATCCGCCTCTGCGGCACCTGTACTCCGTAAATGAGATGACCAACGGGGGTGTCAGCGCCTATGTGATAAACCAAGCAAACGGGATGCTGACACCGCTCGACACGCTGGTCCCGACCAACGGCCAAGATACTACGCATCTCAGCGTGCAACCGTCCGGGCAATATCTATTTGCGGCCAGCTACACCAGCGGCAACTTTCAGGTATTTCGGATCCTCGGTGACGGCTCGATTGGCGCAATGACCGACAATTTCCAGAGCGTCGGCAACGGAACCGGCCCAAACCCCGACCGCCAGGAGGGGCCGCATGCGCACCAAATCCTCACCGATCTGGATGGCAATCACGTGTTTGGCGTCGATCTCGGCGCCGACAAGGTTAACGTGTGGAACCTCGATGCAAACACTGGCAAGCTCATCGCCAACACCGTGCCATTTGCGCCGATCGCGTCCGGTTCCGGACCACGTCACATGGCCTTCCATCCCGATCGACAACACGCATACGTTCTCTCTGAGCTGGCCTCGTCAGTTACCGTCTTCAACTACGATGCGGTGCGCGCTGCGTTCATATGGAAACAGACGATCTCGACATTGCCGCCTGATTTCACCGGCACCAATACAACCGCCGAGATCCGTATACACCCAAGTGGGCGGTTCCTTTACAATACAAACCGCGGTCACAACAGCGTGACGATGTTCGAGATCGAGCCGGAATCTGGTGAACTCGAGGTGATTGGCTGGGAATCGACACGCGGTCAGTGGCCCCGCGGCATGAATATCGACCCCTCCGGAAACTTTCTTTATGCCGCCAATCAGAACACCGATAACATTGCGGTGTTCCGCATCCAGCTGGCGAACGGCAAGCTCAGATTTAGCACTCTCATCAACACGCCGACGCCAGTCGACGTAGAGTTCGGCCCAGCGGCATAATTTTCGTTTCTGGGCGCGGGACCAATAGACGCCGCGATCAATGGGCCGAGACGAAAAGGGCAAGGCGGCCTCGGTCAGGGCAGGCCGCCACGGCGGGGGTTCTTCAGCGCCCATTCGCGCCTCACGACCGTAAGCGCTCGGTGAGGAGCGCCTGCCGCTGAGGGCCGATTGGCGCAATGATCAGCGGATGGCGGATCACGCAGAACAAGTGTCCACCAGCGGCTTAGGGAACCTCTGCAAAGTCAGCTGCAGTGGCCGTGGTATAACGGTCTCGATCCCACCGGAGCTGCTGGCCGCGCTCGCCCAGGTCGAGAGCGCCGGCAACCCCGTTGCAACCACCTATTGGCGGTGGCGTCTGAGTTCGGATCCGTTCGCGGTCTACCACCCTGCTTCGAGCGCGGTCGGCATGTATCAGATGACCGACGCGGCGTTCGCGGAGGCTCAAGGCTATTGCATTCTCCACCATACCGTCACCGAGACCGGCTGTTCCCCGACTGCGCTATATTCTCGTCGTGCCGCGCCATGCCACGGAGCTTACGGCGGTGTTCTTGGACCGGAACGTCACAGCGATTCTTGGCCATGGCCGAAGGACGAAAATCAGCCGTGAGCAAAGGGAGGAGCTGGCTGCGGTAATTCAACTGTGCGGCACAGGTCCAGCGACGGCATTCGCGCGCCGCGGCTTCCGCTTGATACCCGGGGAGCGCTGCGGCGATCACGACATCGCGGCATACCTCGTCCAGATCAACGCGATGAAACGACAGTCCTGCGTCTGGCCGCCGAGAGGTAGCGCCGGGGCTCGGCACTCATGTCCCGCGCACCTCGCAAAGCCAATGCTCGGGGTCAGGCAAGCCGGTACATGCGCTTCAACGCTCCGTTGAACAGCGTTGCCACCTCGG
>VAZT01000052.1:5065-8195 GCA_005884825.1 Alphaproteobacteria bacterium | reverse complement strand
GCCGCGCGACTGAAGCCGGACATCATAGCGGTTTTTGGAACTGGACTCATCCGTGGGCCGCTGTTATCGGCCGGACGGGTGGGAATCATCAACCTGCACGGCGGGTTATCGCCGCGCTATCGCGGCTCCGACTGCACGTTTTGGGCGCTGTATAATGGCGAGTTCGACCAGGTAGGGTGCACTCTGCACTTCATCGACCCGGGTATCGATACCGGCGATCTTATCGCACACATCTGTCCCGAAGTAACAGAGGGCGACGATGAGCTGACGCTGTTCTGGCGCGCGGTGCGGGATAGTGCAGCTGTCTACGCAGAATGCTTGCAACGGCTGGAGCGCGGCGAGGCCCTTGGGCGAAAGCAAAACGAGAGAGGAAACCTCTACCTGTTTAAACGGAGAACGCGGCGCCACGAGCGAGAACTAGACGCGAGATTGCGGAACGGCCTCTTAAAGGGGGTACAACTCCCGGCACGTATCCACTGGTTCGAGCGCGCTGCCGAGGCCGCCATGGGAGCGGATAGCTGACGTGCCCGCTCGATCACGAGTTCAGCACCTCCCGAAACAGGTTGATCTGACCGTCGGTCGTGCTTTGCCAATCGAATTGCTCGGCATAGCGTCGGGTTGCGGCGCGCGCCGGCGGCGCCGCAGAGAGCTCGCGGATCGTTTCGGCGAGTCTTTGCGGCGTAATGTCGGCAACGATGCGCCCGGCTTCCGCCGCACCGACAATCTCGGCCATCCCGCCCGTATCGGAGACGACAACCGGCGTGCCGCAGGCCATGCTCTCCAACAAAACGTTCGGCCATCCCTCATGTGTCGAGACGAGCAAAAGGAGATCGGCCGCGGTATAGATTTCGGGAAGGCGATCCTGCGGCACCGCGCCGATCAGCCGGACACGCTCCGCGACGCCGCGCTTGCGCGCGGCGCTCGCGATGGCAGCCCGTTCGGGTCCCTCGCCGACGATGATGAGTTCGAATTCCGGCAACCTGGTCAACGCTTCGACCATGAGCTTGTGGCGCTTCAGAGCGGCCAGATTGCCTACAGCAATTAGGGTCGGACGCGTAAGACCCAAGGCCTGCCGCGCCGCGCTGCGGTCGCACGGGCTGAAACGGGCGAGATCGACGCCATTGCGCAGGACGCGTACCCGCTCAGCGGCAACGCCGAGCTCTACAAGCCGCTGCTTCAGCCCGGTCGACACCGCTATCAGGCCGTTCGCATGCCGGGCTGCCCACTCAATCCACCGGCGCGGGAGCAGATGCCGGGCGATTATATTGAGATCGCTGCCTCGGGCGGTGATAATGACAGGGCGATCGAGGGCGCGTCCGAGCAAAACGGCCGCGACGCCGTCCGGATAAAAATAGTGGGCATCGATCAGATCGAAGTCATGGCCGTCCCGGATCTGCCGGCGCAGAAACGGCAGGACTGCGGCGTAAAGGGCGAGCGGAGCTACGCTCATGCCGAGTCTGGGGAATACGGGATAGCGCGGATGCTCGATATGCAGCCCGTAGCGGGTCTCCTCGCTCGGCATTCGCGCAAACACGGCATACCGCCCGAACCGGGCAGACGCGAACGGGAACCAGGGGCAGGGTGCGACGACACGGGCGCTGACGGCGCCGCTCGCAACGAGTTTCCTCAGACGCGTTTCGACGAAAATCCCGTGTTGGGGCTGCAACAGGTTTGGATATAACGTCGTGAAGGTGAGGATTCGCACCCGGCATCGCCCGAATAGATCCGACGAGGCTGGCCTCGCCTGATGCCACTTTACAGAAATCCGGATTTTCGGCGACTGCCGAGCGGCCTTGCTTGCGCTTTTGACAAAAGCCCCGCGGGCAGCTTCTTCGCGCTTCCCGCCTGGTATGACCTGATGGCGCGGCATGGTGTGCCGCAGGCAACCGAAATCCGCGTGTATACCGCCGAGCGGCCGGCTTCGGCGACCGCCCTCCTGGCTCAGACCACGACAGTGGATAAGGGGCGGAACCTGACGAGCCTGACAAATGCTCACAGCCTGGAGCACGGCATCCTCCATGCGCCTGGCGCCGATATCGAAACGGGACTCGCCGCCATCCTCGCAGAGATACTCGCCGAACGCCCGCAATGGGATTGCCTCTCCCTCTCCGAGCTCGATCCGCGCGAGCCGAGCTATGCCGCCTTGATGGGCGCGCTGCGCCGCGCCGGGTTCCTCGTCGAATCCGTTTTCAGCTCCGGTACTTGGTATGAAAAGACCGCAGGCCTGAGCTTTCCCGATTATGTCTCTGCCCGCCCTTCCGAGTTGCGCAATACGTGGCAACGGAAACGCCGCAAGCTCGAGCGCGGCAACCGCCTGACCGCATACTTCGTCGATGACGACGAGGGTCTCGATCAGGCGGTCGCCGATTACGAAACAATCTACGCCGCGAGCTGGAAGCCGCCCGAGCTTTTCGCCGATTTTGTCCCCGCGCTGATCCGGCTCGCCGGCGACCTCCGCGCGCTGCGGCTCGGCATATATTATTTGGATGGAATACCGGCGGCGGCTCAGTTCTGGATCCTGTGGAAAGGCCGTGCCGTCATTTGCAAACTGGCGCACGACAAGCGTTTTGACGACCTTTCCCTCGGCACGCTCCTGACGATGGAGATGTTCGAGCGCGTGCTGACCGGCGATCGCCCGCACGAGATCAGCCTCGGCCGCGGTGACGATGCGTATAAAAAGCTGTGGCTGCCGAAGCGGCGTGAGAGGTGGGGCATCACCGCGGCCAACCCGCGGACGTGGCGCGGCCTGCGTCTTGGGTTGAAGCGCCAAGCCGCGACAATCCAGCGGCGGCTGCGTCGCGGGCGGCTCGCCCCGGTCGGCTGAGAGGCCCCGGCACGGACCCGGCGTGGCTTGGATTTCCTATTCCTCTCTGATCCCGCCAAACCTGTTCATCTTGCTGGCGATGATCGGCGTCTTGATTGCCTGGCGGCGCAAGCCGTTTGGGCTGGCGGTGGCGACGGCTGCGATCGGCCTTGTCTATTTGGCCGCGATGCCGGTCACCGCCGGTCTCCTGATCCGATCCGCGGAGGCGATCGCATTTGACGAACCGACGCTCCGGTCGGACAAGCCGCCCGAGGCGATCCCTGGGGCGATCCCTGGGGCGATCCCTGGGGCGATCCCTGGGGCGAT
>VAZT01000052.1:0-5000 GCA_005884825.1 Alphaproteobacteria bacterium | reverse complement strand
AGGAGCGTTCGCGAAACACCTTCGAAAACGCTTTGTACTCGGCTGAAATCCTCCGCGGTGCCGGTATTCACGCCGCGCTGGTGGTCGCCCACCCGTGGGACATGGCGCGAGCGCTGTGGTCGTTCCGGGCGGTCGGCTATCCGGTGGTCCCGTCACCGACCCTGGAGGATGGGCGTCCGCCACTCTCGATAGCGGCGTTCCTGCCGCAGGTGCCGGCATTGCTGGAGAGCTATTATGCGCTTCACGAACTGATCGGGCTCGCCTGGTATCGCGTGCGATACGGCCATCGATGACCAAACCGTTAAAAACTTTTTCCAATGTGAAGTACCTCACACCCCTTTCGATCTGCCCGCGTCATTTATCGGGCATCTGGCCGACGCCAAGGTGTCTTTGACGTGGAGGACGATCATGCCGAAACCCGATATATTGGACCAGAGCGCAACGAGGGTCGAACTCGACCAGCGGTCGCGCGATGCGCGCCTGCGGCTTGAATGCGTCGAGCGGCTCTTGGTGGTGCGTCCGTTGCCGAGACAATCCTTGCTGAGGCGTTTCCTGCGCAGTCTCGGTTCGCGAGCACGCGTCGGTGGGCAAATTGAAGGCCGATCGATAATTGCGATCGCGTCTGCCGGGCGAGCCAGTCGGGAGCGCGAGCCGACGGAAAGCGGCGGCGGAGGGGACACCCTCTCCGCTGCGCTCTCCGGCGTGTGGCCGAACTGCCCGAGAGACGCCCGAATTGGCCCGGGCCGACGAGACCCGGCTCTGACGCCGGGCGCCCCGGTCCCTTTTGCCTTCAAAGGCTGGCACCATTGGTGCGGCCGGGGAGACTTGAACCCTCACCTCCCTTCAGACAACAGATTCTGAGCAGCGGTGAGTTCGAGATCGGTTTCGAGCGCGGCGAAGCCGGTGCGCGCCGGAGCCAGCCGATAGCAACGTCACCGTGTTTTCGTCTGGCATGCACACGTTTATGGCGGATGAGGGTTGCTCAATTCCAAGCTCGCGCCAACCAGCTTTGCTATCTCGCCAACTCGCTTCTTTGCGCCAGTCTGGTCTCGTCGGCAATGAGCCAAAAAAAATGATGCGCCGTGTCAAAATCAAGTTTCGGAGAGGAGGAGGCCTATATTATTAAAACCGCGTAATAATCAAGGTTAATAAATCATCTGATTGTCTGCGCATTTATCAAGGTTAAAAAAGAAATCGGTTGCGCCACTTCATAGCTCCTGCGCACCCTGATTCCAGGGGAGCTACCTCGTGCCGAGGGAGTGCCGCATGAACAAGTGTAGCGCATTGATTTGGTTGGCCTGTATATTCGCTCTACTGATGGCGGAGCACGTCGTGGCCGCACCCGTCACCTGGGATTTCGTCGCCAACTCGTGCTCGACCTTTAGCGGGACCGGCTGCGACCCCAAACAGCAATACCCGGCCTTGATCGCCACGTTGACCTTGACCGGCCCGGACAGCTCGGGCTCGGCGGTGTGGGCCGGCACTGGACCCCCGGCCTATGCCGGGGATGATTTCTCGCTCGATTTCTCGTCGCGGTACGCGCCGCTCACCCAAACCTTTGCCGGGAATCCGACCCCGTTCGGCGAGTGCGAGGGGCCGAGGCAGATTTGCGAGTTCGATCTGTCGTGGTCGGAAACGGCGGGCGTGCTCGACGCGGTCGACGTGTTGGTGAACGGGTTCAACGATAGCCTTGGCGAAGTTGGCGCGCCGGGGGGAACATTCGGCCTAAGAGGAGGGCTGATCGGCACGGACGACACGTACTTCGGTGCCTTCGGACCGGGCCTCGCGATCAATCCGTTCAGCGGCTGCAGTCTAGGAGTGTGCAACATCTCCGGCTCTTGGGTGAATGCTTCGTTGCTGTCGGCACCGGAACCGGGCAGCTTGGCCTTACTGGCGAGCGCGTTTGGGTTGTGGGGCCTTACAGGCCGGCGCAAGGTATGCATGCAACGTAATCGATTGAACGCTACCTAGCCGTCCGCTAGGGACAGGTCAGGCACAAATCAACCGTGGCCACAACCGCACTGGCGGGCTGCCACCTAGACATTGAATTTATTGGTGCGGGCGGGGAGACTTGAACTCCCACGTCCTTTCGGACAACAGATTTTGAGTCTGCCGCGTCTGCCGTTCCGCCACGCCCGCTCGAACTGTCCAGGCTCAGCCTTCACTTTTGTCGGCCCAGGATGAGTCGGTCAGCTTACCGTTCCGACTCACCCACGACAAGCAATCCCGGGCAGCGCCGGTTAATCGCCGGCGAGAGCTAAGGCGTGTGCACCAGACCGGAAGCCCAGAGGGCGCCAACGAACGCCAAAACCAGGGCAATCGTTATCACCAGCTCACTCATTGGGTCTCACCCGGCCAGCCCATTGGCCGAGGCAACGCTGAAGCGCGGTGCACCGCCGGTATCGGTCACGTCGAGAATGATCGTGAACGTCGAGGATCGCAGCGGCGCATATGCGCCGATGATCGCGTCCAGCCGGTGCAGCTGTGTTTCGTTTCTTTGGTATCTGCCCGAAGCCGCAGAAACGAAAATCTGGACCGGCAGATCACCGGGCATCTCGCTGGTGAGCAAGCTATGCGACAGCTGCCGGATTTTGTCGAGCCGCTCCCGGCCGGACCGAAAGCCGGGATCTAACAACCGTGCCACGCTCCAGCCGTCGCGGACGAAACGAACGCAACGCTCGGATCCTGCTCCGGACTGACCGTCGCTCGAAGCCACCGGCTCCGCATACCCGCCGAGCGGCAGGAACCGGGCGACCGCCGGGGCGAGCGCGCGATCGTAGATTACGACATTGGCGTTGCCGAGCGCTCGGTATTCCAGGGGCGCAACTTCGGGCGCGGTCGCCGGGAGCTCGACGAGCCATAGTTGGCCCGGGCGCATGACCGGGAGCTCCAACGGGCCGAGCGTTGTTGCCGCATGCCATTCATCGCGGGCGCCGGCCGTCGGAGGGAGCGGGATAGTGCTCCACCTCAAGGAACCGAGCTCGTCTGCCATCGTCTCCGACATCAGCGGTGCTCCCTTCAGCTGTACAATGAGTCGTATTAACAGGCTAGTTTGTCAATACCAATATAATAAGCGTATAATTTATGTATAATAGGCGCGCCGATCGGCTTCGACCCGGAGGTCAGGCGGCGTGTCGAAGGTGCGAAGCAGGTCCGCGCTAAACTACGCGGGCGCGGCACTCGCCAAAGCCGATCGGGGTGCACCCGGCCTTTCGGCAATGCGCACGGAAGATCACCTCGTCCCCGTTCTGCAGGAAGGTACGGGTCTCGCCGGATGCGAGCACTATCTGCCGCTGACCGTCGGCGCTCAGCTCCATCAGGCTGCCGTAGCCCTCCGGCGTCGGCCCGGAGATCGTGCCGGTGCCGAACAGATCGCCGGGGGCCAGATTGCAGCCGCCGCAAGTGTGGTGCGCGACCAGTTGGGCGAGGGTCCAGTAAAGGTCGGTCGTGTTGCTGGCCGACATCCGGTGCGGCGGCAGGCCTTTGGACCGCAGACCTTCGGTCAGCAGCAGGGCTTCGAGCGCGATATCGAAGGCCCCCGTCTGCTGGTCGGCGTCGTCCCAGAGATAGGGCAGCGGCTGCGGATCCCCGGCTGGCCGCGGCGGCTGCGCGACCCGGAACGGGGCGAGCGCCTCGCTCGTGATCACCCAGGGGGATACGGTTGTGCCGAAATTCTTAGCGAGAAACGGCCCGAGCGGCTGCGATTCCCAACCCTGCACATCGCGCGCCGACCAGTCGTTGACGAGCCCCAGACCGAATACATGATCCCCGGCCTCGGCGATCGGGATCGGTTCGCCGAGCTCGTTGCCGGGTCCAATCCACACCGCAAGTTCGAGCTCGTAATCGAGCTTCTGCGCCCGCCCAAAACTCGGGGCATCCTCATTGATGGCTTTGCGTTGCCCGCTCGGCCGGCGGATCGGCACACCCGACGGCCGCACCGAGGACGCCCGGCTGTGATAGGCGACCGGCACGTATTTGTAATTGGGGTTGAGCGGATTGTTCGGATCGCGGCGCATGCCGCCGTTTCTAGCGTGGTGGATGCCGGCGAAGAAATCGGTGAAGCTGCCGATCGTCGCCGGCAGGTGCAATGTGCAATCAGCCGCGTTGTGCAGCAGCCGCGCGGCGAGCGGCTCGATCTTTGCCCGGTCCGGGCCGTCCGCCGACAGCAGCGCCGAGACTCCTCGCCGCAGTGCGAGGCGCGCATTCTTGCCGCAGGCCATCAGCGGATTCAGACTTGGTCCGGCTGCCGCCTCTGCCGCGCGCGCGGCCTCCCCGGAAAAAATCCCCGCTTCCAGTGCTGCCCTCAGCTCGAGGATCTGGTCGCCGATCGCAACCCCGCCACGCGGCGAGCCGCCGGCCGGGCTGAACACTCCAAACGGGAGGTTCTGGATCGGGAACTCGGCATGGCCCTGAGCCGAGGCGACCCAACTCACGCGCCGCGGATCATGGCTTTCGTCGATCGACCTCATCACCGATATCTCCCGCGGTACACCCGAGCCCAAATCATGCTTCATTGGCCCTGCCGAGGCGAGCCCGAAAACGAGATGCGCAGGCCTTCCGCCGCCGCGTCGGACGCCAGGTCACCTCCTGCCACCGAGACGGGCGCGAACTTCGCGTTCCAGGGTCCGAGCTATCTCGCTTCCGGTATCTTGCCGGCCATCCCTGACGGCCAAGTTCCGGCAACGATCGGCGCGAAGAGCGGCTTCGATCAAAATAGCGCACAGTGTTCGGATCTGGATTTCAAGCCTCCGTAGACGCACATTCCGCGATACGTGCGGAGACTGTAACAGGTGCTTCGTGCCTTACCACGTCAACCGAACTGCCCCAAAATCCTTTTGCGCGGGCTTAACCCGCGCATCCACGTCGCGGTGCGGATGCTCGAAAGCATGGATGGCCGGGTCAAGCGCGGCCACTATTCGCTCAGTGCGCGGGGCGGCTGCGATCCGCTGCTTCCATCGGTCCTCCCTATCTTATGTGTTTTTGAATTCCTGACAGCCTCT
>VAZT01000051.1 GCA_005884825.1 Alphaproteobacteria bacterium | reverse complement strand
CGCCGGGCGTGCTCTCGGTGATTTCGCGCGCGAGACCTGGCCGGACGAGCAGGTGCTCGGGGTGCTGATCGGCGATCTCGCCGAGCCGAGCGCCGCCATCAGCGATCGCGTGCAGGGCATCACCGAAGGCGTGCACGAATCGCTCCCTTCGCTTAAGCTCGCCTCGCTCGATACTGGCGGGCAACCGGTGCGCGCCGACGCGCTGTTGACGAAATTCCTGCAGACGCAGCGCGGCGAACGGCTGTTGATTGCATCCCTTGACGACTTGGCGGCCGTCTACGCCAAGAACGCCATCGAAATGAACCGGCGGCAGAGCGACTGCATCATCGTGAGCCAAGGGCTCGACCCGAACATCCACGGCGGCGCCAGCGAGAAGAAGGAGATCGACCCCAACAACCGCGGCAGCGTCGTGCTCGGCTCGGTCGCCTACTACATGGACCGCTACGGCTACGACGTATTGCCGCTCGCCCTGCGCCTGCTTGCCGGCGAGAAGCTGCCGCCGCGCACCGCGACGCAACATAAATTGGTCACTGCCGCCAATGTATTCCGCGAATACCCGCCATTCGACATGAACTAACGCGCCAGGGCAAATTCACAGCCGATAGGCGTTGTCCAGGATGGCCGTCGCGAGCGCGTCTGCGGGCCGCCTCGCGCAGCGCCGCTTCAAACCTTCACGGTCGAGGCCCGGTAGATCTCGTCGATGGATCTTGCCAAAGCGGCCTCGAACTCGGCGTCGCTCATCGAGTGCCTGAGCTCTTCGACGAGGGCTCGCGAAAAGCTCGCGATCATGCCGTGATTGGCGGACAGGCGTTTGCAGGCCTCGGCTCGCGTATAGCCGCCGGAGAGCGCGACTATCGCAGTCACGCGGCGATGTTTCGTGAGCGGTAGATAGAGATCCGGAGTGTCCGGGAGCGTCAGTTTGAACATCACTCGCGGACCATCCGGCTGGGCGTCGAGGTTCTTGGTCAATTCCGCCAGAAGGATGGCCTCCGCACCGGCCTTTTCGGGGCTTTTGATCGAGACTTCCGGCTCGATGATCGGCATCAGCCCGTGCTTGGCGATCTGCGCGGCCACATCGAATTGCTGCGCCGCTATGGCGGCGATGCCGTCTTTCGAGGCCAGGTTGATGACCGAGCGCATCTTCGTGCCGAAGACATTGAGCTTCACCGCCCGGGTGAGGAGCACATCGAGCTCCGGCATCGGCCTCATCAGCTGGACACCGTCGTTCTCTTTTTCGAGCCCCTTGTCGACCTTGACAAAAGGGACGACGCCTCTTTCCTCCCACAGGAACGCCGGAGTAGGCTTCCCCCGCACCTCGCCATCCATCGTGCCTTCGAAAAGGATCGTCCCGATGACCTTCTCTCCGGTGAAGGCGGGCGCGGTCATGATCCGCACCCGCATCTGGTGCATGAGCCGGAACATCTCGGCATCGCCGCTATAGGCGCTGTCCGGAATGCCATATAGGCGCAGCGCGCCCGGTGTTGATCCGCCGCTCTGGTCGAGCGCGGCGATGAAGCCGCCTTTCCCGGACATTTGCGCCATCATCTTGTCATTGGCCATGATCGTCATCCTCGCGTGAGACCAGTACCCTCAGCACCTTCCCGATAGAGTGTAGCCCGACCGGATGCGAAATCCGAGAACTTCTCCGCCTATAATCAGATATTCTCGACCTTCAAGATGGCGGCGGTATCTGCACGGGTCTTGCGGCACGCGTCGGCATCGCGAGCGAGGTCGATCCCGTATGTCGGAATGATCTCCTTCAGCTTGGGGAGCCAGCCGCTCTCGGTGAGTTCGCCCGCGAAACACTTTTCGAGCACCCCGACAGCGATGAAGGCTGCGGTGGACGCGCCTGGCGACGCGCCGAGCAAAGCGACGAGGGATTTGTCCTCGGCTGCGACCAGTTCGGTGCCGAACTCCAACACGCCGCCCCTCTGTTGGTCGGGCTTGATGATCTGGACCCGCTGCCCTGCGACCGCCTCGCGCCAGTCCTTTCGGGCGGCTTTGGGAAAGAATTGGCGAAGAGTGGCGAACTGGTGCACCGAGCTCTGAAAAACCTGACCGATCAGATATTCGGTCAGCGCGATATTGTCGCGCGCCACCGCCAATAGCGGCATGATGTTGCCGTGCGTAATCGACCCGAAAAGGTCGGTCATCGAGCCATGTTTCAAGAACTTGCTGGAGAAGCCGGCATAGGGTCCGAACAACAGTGACTTCTTGCCCTCGATGATGCGGGTGTCGAGGTGCGGCACCGACATCGGCGGCGATCCGACTGCGGCTTTGCCGTAGACCTTGGCGTGATGGCGTTCGCTTACTGGGCTCTCGTCGCACCGCAGCCAAATTCCGCTGACCGGGAAGCCGCCATAGCCACGGCCTTCGGGGATGCGCGACTGCTGGAGCAGCTCGATCGCGCCTCCGCCCGCGCCGATGAAGACGAATTTGGCCGATACTGCGTGGCGCTCCTGTGTATCGGCGTCCTCGATACCCACTCGCCAGGCACCGTTCTGCTCACGATCCAAAGACACGACACGATCTTTGTAATGCACTGAAACGCCGGGCTGGGCGGAAAGATGCTTAATCAGCAAGTGAGTGAGCGCGCCGTAATCGACGTCGGTACCGGTGACAATGCGAGTTGCCGCAAACGGCTCCTCGTCGCCGCGGCCGTCCATGATCAGCGGCGCCCAGTCGGTGATTTTGCCTCGATTCTCAGTGTACTCCATTCCGTAGTAGCAATGGCTTGCGGTCATCGCCTCGAAGCGCTTGCGCAAGAAGGCGACATTGTCCTCGCCCCACACGAAGCTCATATGCGGGCACGGGTGGATGAAGCTGTGCGGATCCGGGATCGCGCCTTTGCGGATCAGATACGACCACAGCTGCCGCGACAGATCGAACTCCGTGTTGACCTTGAGCGCCTCGGAGATATCGACGCTCCCATCTTCGCGCTGCGGCGTGTAGTTCAGCTCGCAATTGGCCGCGTGGCCAGTGCCCGCGTTGTTCCACGCCTGCGAACTCTCCAGGCCGCAATCCTCGAGCGTTTCGAATATCGTGATAGTGAGCGAGGGTTCGAGCTCCTTGAGCACGGTGCCGAGGGTGGCGCTCATTATGCCCGCGCCGATCAGCACGACGTCGGGCGCGCCAGGGTTTTGGGTCTCGGTCATAATGGGTCTCCCTTTGGTCAGCTTGGTGATGCACCGGGCAAATTGGCGACAAACGGGACCTCGACGCCTGGGCTGAGGATCACGTAGGCCCGGCGCCAGGGATTGTCGTCGACGAGCTTCCAGCTGTGCCCGGTTCCGGCAGTGTCCTCAGCAAGCAGGATGTCACCCGGGCGCAGCATGAAGTGCTCGCCCGTGCGGGTCTGAAAATCGAGCGTGCCGCTCAATGTGATAACGAACTGACGGGTCGGCGCATCGTGCCATTCAAAGGCGCCGCCCGCTCTCGTCTCGCGGAACGAGATACTGACGACGCCGATGGTGCCGCTGAGAATGTCGCCACGTTCGCCGTTGGAAAGGTCGATTGCGCCTTCCTCGAAGTGCGAGTTGCCGTCGTCTCCGGTCCAAAGCCGAATACAGCGTATCATTGAGGCCTCCTTGTTGTAGCCCAGCAAAGGCTATTTCAGTAGTGATCGGCCGTGGGCCGTACCTTGCCTCTGAAGACGGTGTAGCTGACCGCGGTGTAAAGTAACATCAGCGGGAAGACGAAAATACCCGCTCCCCAGAACATGAAGGCGAGACTGGAATGGGGTGCGGCAGCTTCGTCGATCGTGATCGCGAACGGGATCATGTAGGGCCAGAACGAAATGGCCAGAGTACCGAAGGCCGCCGCGAAGATGAGCGCGACCATGTAAAATGGCACCCCATCCCGGCGATGCCGAACACTCGCGGCTGCGACAAGCGCTGCGACGATGCCGATCGCCGGGAAGACAAGCAGATACGGCCGCTCGAGCCATCTGTGGATGACCCGCAGGTTTTCGGCTAAAGCATATCCGAAAACGATAACCAGGAAGGCGAGCAGACCGACCGAGAGATAGGGGATCAGGCGATAGGCTGCGTCTCTGAGATCGCCCTCACCCTTTTTGACCAGCCAACAGGCGCCGAGCAGGGCATAACCGAGACACAGGCCGACGCCGCACAGGACGGCAAACGGACTGAACCAACCGAATTCGCCGCCGGTATATTGGCCGTCGGAGATCGGCAGCCCCTCCACGAGGGCGCCAACGGTCAAGCCTTGCATGAAGGCTGCGACGAGAGACCCTCCGGCAAAGCTGGCGTCCCAGAGCCACCGCATGCGCTCCGTCTTGTAGCGATACTCGAACGCCACACCGCGCAGGATCAGCCCCGCCAGCATGAGCAGCAGCGGCAGATAAAACGCCGAGAAAAGCATCGCATAGACAACCGGAAAGGCACCCCAGAGAATGACTCCGGCCACGACGAGCCATGTCTCATTGCCGTCCCAGATGGGTGCCACCGCGCTCAACATCGCGTGCCGTCTCGCCTCGTCGCGCGTCAGGCCAAAGAGAATCCCGACGCCCAGGTCGAACCCGTCGAGCAGCACGTAAAGGAGTATGCTGACCGCCAGTATGGCCACCCAGAACATGACCACGGCTATTCTCCTGCGGTGGCGCGAGGAGCGGCCGGCGTGATGTGGTGCTCATCGACGACCGACATCGGGCGGTTGGGGATAGCGGCGGTGGGGGGCAGCACGAGGCGTCCTTCCGGTCCCGCGCGCAACAGCTGGTAGATGTAATAGGTTCCGAAGACGAAAATGAAGCTGTAGACGGCGCAAAAGACGACCAGCGAGGTCAACGCCGCTCGGGGCGTCAGGAACGGCGTCATTGCGTCGGCGGTCCGCAGTAC
>VAZT01000050.1 GCA_005884825.1 Alphaproteobacteria bacterium | reverse complement strand
GGTCCACAGCCGGCCGATCAGGCGATGCGCCGCATGGTCGTCCAGGCCATCCCCGCGGATGGCCTGGATCAAGTCCTCTACGGGTGTAGCACGGCTTTCGTTCCGGCTTTTCTCGATCAGCTCGCGTGCCAGGCCTTTTCCCGGCAGCTCGGGCATGGTCCTACGGCTCGAAGACGGCGAAGCACTTGTTCGAGTTGAAGATGTAGCTCTGCACGTAGGAGGTTTCGGTCGGCCGCCGCCCGAGTTCGTTCATGGCGCCGACGAGGCACATCCAGTTCAGGACCTCCTGCTGGCCGCTGTCCTCGATCGCGCTCAACGGCCGCTGGCGCCAGGTCGCATAATCGGCGGCCTGTAATGCCTCATAGAGCGCGCGGTCGGCCTCGACGTCGGGGTAGAGCAGATAGTGTTTGGGCGTTAGGAAAGCGTGGCCGAGCTGGTGATGCAACGGCTTATAGGCGTAGGAGACGTCGAACCCGCTTTCGATCATGCCGCTGGCGATGAACTTCCCGGCATCGCGATGGCCCTTGTATTCGAAGGTTTTCTCCGTTGGTTCCTTCCAGACATTCGGGCCGCGATAGTATTGCCACGGCTTTGTCGTCAGCGATTCATAGGCCAGCACGCAGAACGGCGGAATGATGTCTTCCTTGAAGTTCTCGTATTGGTCGTCGCCCCAGATCACGACAAAATCGGGGGCGAACTCGTCCAATACCCGCCGCGCATTCCGAAAGCCGGTGAGGAGCGCCTCGCGGTGGTGTCTGGCGGCGGTCAGCCCGGCATCGACGCCGTATTCCTCGCGCATCGCCGCAGGCCAACCAGACGGGTCCCGCATCCGCTCCGGGACCGCCGGGTCGTCGAGCGCACGCTTCAGAATGCGGCCCAGATTTTCATCGGTTCCCGAGAGCGGCGGAAAATGAGTGACGCCGAGGCCCAGAATCTGTCCCATGCCATCCTCCCTTGAGTACGTAGCGGCAGGATAGGCTTTGAGCGCCCTGGGAACAAGCATCGAAGGTTGGCGCGGACATTCCCCGCGATTCGAGGCGGGTTTGGGACCCCGGCAACGTGAGGAGGGGCGGGAAGGGCGGAATCCGCCGGAGTAGGCCGCAATCGTTGCGAGGCTCGGCTCGGCTGTGGCAAGAGACGAGCAACGGTCGCAAGCAGCGGTGAGTTCTCTGGATGACTTCTCTACGCGTGAGCCGTCGGCTTGTTTTTGGTGTTCCGCTCTTAGCCGCGTCGGGTTTGGCCATGCGGCCGGCCGGAGCGGCCGAGGGCGACTTCTACGCATTCCTATCCGGGGTCCGCCGCGACGCCGCGGCGCAAGGTTTGCGGGTGTCGACGGTCGAGATCGCGCTGCGCAACACGCAATACCTGCCGCACGTAATCGAACTCGACCGCAAGCAGCCGGAACGAACGATGACGTTCGGCGAGTATCTCGAAAAGGTCGTCACGTCCCAGCGCATGGATGGCGCCCGCACCCAGCTGGCTGAAAATCGAACGCTGCTCGACGGCATCTGGCGGCGGTTCAATGTCGAGCCGCGGTTTGTCGTGGCCCTCTGGGGGATCGAGAGCGATTTCGGCAAGGTCATGGGCAATTACGCGGTGGTCTCCGCGCTCGCCACGCTCGCCTATGACGGACGCCGCAGCTCCTATTTCCGTGGCGAGTTGATCTCGGCGCTGCGCATCCTCGATCAGGGACACATCCGCGCGGACAATATGACCGGGTCGTGGGCGGGGGCGATGGGTCAATGCCAGTTCATGCCCTCGACCTTTCTCGGATATGCCATCGATTACGATGGTGACGGCCGCAAGGATATCTGGAACGACCGCGCGGACGCGCTGGCGTCAATCGCCAATTTCATCTCGCGGCTGGGTTGGCGCGGCGGCGAGGGCTGGGGGCGCGAAGTCATGCTGCCCGTCGGGTTCGACACAAGCTACACCGGGCTCGAAGTCAAGCGGCCGACCGGCGAGTGGAGCCGGGTCGGCGTACGCAGCATCGATGGCGGCCCGCTTGCGGGCCGCGAGGGCGAGGCCTCGCTGGTGATGCCGGACGGCGCCAGCGGGCCGGCATACCTCGTTTATGACAATTTCCGCGCGATCATGAAGTGGAACAAATCCACATACTTCGCGACCGCGGTCGGATATCTCGCCGACAGCATGGCGCGAGGCTGATTGAGGCAAAGTCAATCGGGACAGATCTTCGTTCGGGCTGGAGGCGTTCTCGGTCCGGAAGAGAGAGTGAGCGAAAATGGCGGATCGGAAAATCGGGAGAGTTTATACGGCGCGCTCGATCGCTGCCGCTATTGCGGCGGTCCTGCTCGCAGCCGGGCTGAACGGCCACCCGGCGGCAGGCGCGCGAGGCCATGCCAAACCCAAGGCCGCCGCCGCCCAGGTCACGGCTAATCCGACCGCGGGCATGGAAACACAGGCGACGCACGCCTTTGTCATCGAGGTTGAGACCGGGACGGTGCTGCTCGACAAGGCTGCCGACGAGCACATGCCGCCGGCCTCGATGAGCAAGATCATGACCGCCTATATCGTTTTCGACATGCTGAAGCAGGGCCGCGCCAAGCTCGACGACGAATTGCCGGTGAGCGAGCGGGCCTGGCGGCTGCAAGGCTCGAAGATGTTTGTGCCGATCGGCGGGCGCATCAAAATCGACGATCTGCTCAAAGGCGTGATCATCCAGTCCGGCAACGATGCGTGCCTCGTCCTCGCCGAAGGCCTCGCTGGGAGCGAGGAAGCGTTTCTCGAGCTGATGAATCAGAAGGCGAAGGAGATCGGGCTCAAGGACAGCCATTTTGCCAATGTCGATGGTCTGCCCAGCGCCGACCATTGGATGACCGCGCGCGATCTGGCGACTTTATCGATCCGAACGATCCAGGACTTTCCCGAATACTATCATTACTACAGTGAAATGGGGTACGAATTTAACAACATCAAACAAGGCAACCGCAACCCGCTGCTCTATAAAGGAGTCGGCGCCGACGGGCTGAAGACCGGCCATACCGAGGAGGCGGGCTACAGTCTGACCGCTTCGGTCAAGCGCGAAGACCGCCGCATCATCCTCGTGCTCGGCGGCCTGCCGACGATGAAAGCCCGCGCCCAGGAGAGCGAGAGGCTGATCGAATGGGCGTTCCGGGAGTTCAACGACTACAAGCTGTTCGCGGCAGGCGACAAGGTGGATGATGCCGAGGTGTGGCTTGGTTCCGACCCCAAGGTGCCGCTCACCGTCGGCAAGGATCTGGTCGTGACCCTGCCGCGCAGGGCGCGCAAGGATATGAAGGTCACCGTAGACTACGACCGCCCCATTCCGGCGCCGGTCAAGAAGGGCCAGGCAGTTGGCAAGCTGGTGGTGACCGCTCCCGATGTCCCGCCGACCGAAGCGACGCTCGTTGCCGGTGCGGATGTCGACCGCATGGACGCGCTCGGGCGCATCGCCACCCTCGCCGGCTATCTGGTGTGGGGCGGCCGGCATTGACGTGACGGCTACTCGCGGTCGGTTCATCTCGATCGAGGGCTGCGAAGGGGCCGGCAAGTCGACGCAGGTCGGATTGCTGGCGGCGGCGCTCGACCGCGCGGGGATCCCGGTGCAAGCGACCCGCGAGCCGGGAGGATCACCCGGCGCCGAGGCGATCCGGCGGCTGTTGCTGGAAGGCGAAGGCGAACGTTGGGATCCGATCAGCGAAGCCCTGCTGCTGGTCGCCGCGCGGCGTGATCACGTTGCCCGCATCATCGCCCCTGCGCTCGCGCAAGGAGTATGGGTCGTATCGGACCGGTTCGCCGATTCTACGATCGCCTATCAGGGCTTTGGCAAAGGAGTGGCGCTCCAGGAGCTCACCGCATTGCACCGTTTCGCGGTCGGCGATTTCGCGCCGGACCTGACGGTGATCCTCGATCTGCCGGTCGAAATCGGGCTCGCCCGCGCCGCCGAGCGCTCAGCTGCGGACCGGTTCGAACGCCTCGACCGCGACTTCCACGAAAAGCTCCGCCAAGGATTCCGGCAGATGGCCGCCGACAACCCTGCCCGCTGCGTCTTGGTCGACGCCTCGGCCGACCCGCAGACGGTGCGCCATGCGGTGCTGGCTGCGGTCGAGCAACGGCTCGGCGTGTCCCTCGGCTAGCTCCGACCGCGTCAATCGCGCTCGCAGCTTCGGCAAAGTTTCTCAGCAAAGAGCTGATCTCGCCCACTCCGTGATCCAGTCGAAGTTACGTTCGATCCCGCAAAGAGTGCTCGGAACATTCGTGACCGCGGTCTATCTTTCGAGCGGGCGATCGATTTCGATTTCACGACGGCGGCTCTCGCTATCGATACGCGGCGAGAATACGGCGAAGTGCGGTACGTGGCGGTGGGTTATCTTGACAATCGCCTACATGTCATGTGCTTCACCGAAACTCCATCCGGCATCAGAGTGATCAGCTTTCGCAAAGCAAACTCAAGAGAGATCAAGAGGCATGAAAAAACGCAAGCCCCTAACCGATGATGAAGGGGAAGTTCGAGAGCTGATGTCGGCCGATCTGAACGATTTTCGGGCAGCTCGGGACATCCTCTCACCATCCCTCGTTCAAAAGCTCACCTTCCGAGGAAGGGCCGAGCAAGAAACCCCTACAAAATTGCGGATTACGATACGGCTGTCTCGGGATGTCGTTGAAAAATTTCGTTCGACTGGGGAAGGCTGGCAAACGCGGCTGGATGAGCTCGTCGGTCACGAGAACGCCGAGCGCGAGCTGCGCCGGCTCATCGAGGCGGGGCGGTTGCCGCACGCGATCCTGCTGAGCGGGCCGCGCGGCATTGGCAAGGCGACGCTCGCGTTTCGGCTCGCCCGATTCCTGCTCGCCGGGCCCGAAGACCTCCCCCCCGAGAGGTTCGGCGAAACAGAAAAGGGAGAGCTGGCGATCGACCCCGAGAGCAGCCTGTTCCGCCGGGTTGCATCGGGCGGTCATGCCGATCTGCTCACCGTCGAGCGCGCCTATGATCCGCGTCGCCGACGGCTGCGCAGCGAGATCATCGTCGAGGACACGCGCGCGATCGCCGGTTTTTTCCGGCTGACCGCAGCGGAGGAGGGGTGGCGCATCGCCATCGTCGACGGCGCCGAGGAAATGAACCGCAACGCTGCCAACGCGCTCTTAAAGATCCTCGAAGAGCCGCCATGGCGCGGAGTGCTGCTGCTGGTGAGCCACAGCCCGGGCCGGCTGCTGCCGACTATTCGCTCGCGCTGCCGGCACTTTCCGTTGGCGGCACTCGGACGCCCGCTGGTCTTGCAGCTCCTTGGCCAGTATCGTCCCGGACTTCCCCGATCAGAGGGCGAGGCGCTGGCGGGACTGGCCGAAGGCAGCGTCGGTCGGGCAATCGAGCTCGCCGATGCCGGCGGGTTGGCGTTGTACCGGTCAATTCTGGGCATGCTTGCGCAGGTTCCGCGCCTCGACCTCGGCGAGCTCCATGCCTTTGCCGACAAGCTGGCCCGCTCCGAGGCGGAAGACGCCTATCGCGCCTGCCAAGAGCTGCTGTCGCAGTTTATCGCCAAGACGGCCCTTTGTGCCGCCGGTCGGCCGTTCGAACCGGACGAGCTGGTCGACGGGGAAGGGGAGGTGACGCAGCGCCTCGCCGCTCGCGCCGATCCGGCGCGCTGGGCGGATCTGCGCGACCGGCTCGGCCGCGATTTCGCCAACACGGACCAGTTAAATCTCGATCGCAAACAGGCCGTCCTCGGCGCGTTCTTTGCCGTCGAGGAAATGGCGCGGTAGAACGGCGGCGCCGGGCGCTGGCTGGATCGGCCTCGGCACGGCCCCATATCTGGGGTTTGGAGACAGCCATGACCGCCGACCGGCCATTTTTCGTCACCACCCCGATTTACTACGTCAACGACACGCCGCATTTGGGGCACGCCTATACGACGGTGGCGTGCGATGTGCTGGCTCGCTTCATGCGGCTCGACGGGCGCCGCGTGAGGTTCCTGACCGGCACCGACGAGCACGGCCAAAAGGTCGAGCAATCGGCGCGCCTTGCCGGCCTGTCGCCGCAGCAATTCACCGACCGCATTTCCGAGGCGTTTCGCGACATGACGCGGCTCCTCGACATCAGCAATGACGATTTCATCCGCACCACCGAGCCGCGTCACATCCGTGGCGTCCAGCTGCTCTGGCAGGAACTGGAGAGGAGCGGCGAGATTTATCTCGGGCGCTTTGCCGGGTGGTATTCGGTCCGCGACGAGGCGTTTTACGACGAGAGCGAGCTGATCGACGGGAAGGCGCCGAGCGGCGCCGAGGTCGAATGGCTGGAGGAGGAAAACTACTTTTTCCGGCTTTCCGCCTGGCAGGACCGGCTATTGGCTTATTACGATGCAAATCCGGATGCCGTCGTGCCGCGCAGCCGGCGCAACGAGGTCGTCAGCTTTATAAAATCAGGCCTGCGCGACCTGTCGATCTCGCGAACCAGCTTCAGCTGGGGAATTCCGGTGCCGGGCAACCCGGACCACGTGATCTATGTGTGGCTCGACGCGCTGGCCAATTACATCACCGCAGTCGGGTATCCCGACACCGAAAGTCCGGAATTTTCGACTTTCTGGCCCGCCGATATTCACATCGTCGGCAAGGATATCGTGCGGTTTCATGCGGTCTATTGGCCGGCCTTTCTGATGGCTGCCGGTCTCGAGCCGCCGCGCCGCGTCTTCGCCCATGGCTGGTGGACCGTCGAAGGCCAGAAGATGTCGAAGTCGCTCGGCAACTTCATCCAACGGGGATCTCGCCAATGATTTTGGCAATCTGGCGCAGCGCGTGCTGGTGATGATCAACCGCAATTGCGGCGGTTGCGTGCCCGATTACGGGGAGTTGAGTGCCGGCGACACGGCATTGCTGAATGCGGCGCAAAACCTCCTCGGCACAGTGCGTGGGCATATCGCGGAGCAGGCTTTTCATCTGGCGCTCGAGGCGATCTGGCGGGTGGTCGGCGGGGCCAACCGCTATATCGACGAGCAGGCTCCCTGGGCGCTCAGCCGCAGCGACCCGGTGCGGATGCGCACCGTGCTCTACACGCTGGCCGAAACGCTGCGGCATCTGGCGATCCTGGTGCAGCCCTTCGTGCCCGGCGCAGCGCGAAAGCTTCTCGATCAGCTGGCGGTGCCGGAGGCGGCGCGCGATTTCTTCGCATTGGCCGAGGCACAGCTAGCGCCGGGAACGCGATTGCCGAAACCGGAGCCGATCTTCCCGCGCTTTGTCGAGGAGGCAGTCCCATAATGTCCAAGGGCGGGGGCCTCAGGCTGGTCGACAGCCATTGCCATCTCGATTTCCCCGATTTTGCGGCCGAGCGGGATGCCGTCGTCGCCCGCGCCCGGGCGGCCGGGGTCGAAACGATGCTGACGATCTGCACCCGGCTCGACCAATTCGACGGGGTGCGGGCGATCGCGGAGGCTTATGACGGGATCTGGTGCTCGGTCGGGGCGCACCCGCATGAGGCTGCCGATCATGGCCCCCTGCTCGCCGACGAGCTTCTCGCGCTGACGGATCATCCAAAAGTCGTCGGCATCGGCGAGACCGGCCTCGATTTTCATTACGATCTGAGCCCGCGCGATATTCAGGAGCGCGTGTTCCGCGTCCATATCGCGGCGTCACGCGCGAGCGGGCTTCCGTTGATCATCCATGCTCGCGAGGCGGATCGCGAGATCGGGCAGATCCTTGAAGAAGAGCGGCCGCCGCCCGGGGTCCTGCATTGCTTCAGCAGCGGCCGGGCACTCGCCGAAACTGCGATCGCGCTCGGGTTTTACGTTTCGATCTCCGGGATCGTGACCTTCCGCAATGCCGAAGATCTGCGCGCGATCGTGCGCGACCTGCCGCTCGACCGGCTGCTCGTAGAGACCGACGCTCCCTATCTCGCGCCGGTGCCCTATCGCGGCAAGCGCAACGAGCCGGCCTTCGTGGCGGCCACCGCGGCAGCCGTCGCGGCGCTCAAAGGCATCGACCCCGAGGAAATCGCGGCGGCAACGCGCGACAATTTCTTCCGCCTCTTCACGAAGGCGATCCCGTCACAAGGATGAGGGTCACCGTCCTCGGCTGCGGCGCCTCGACCGGCGTGCCGGCGATCGGCCCGGATTGGGGCCGGTGCGATCCGGCCGATCCGCGCAACCGCCGCCGGCGTGTGTCGGCACTCGTCGAGGTCGACGACGTTGTCATCCTGATCGATACCTCGCCCGATCTGCGCGAGCAATTGATCGACGCCAGGGTCTCCCGGTTGGACGCCGTGATTGTGACCCATGCGCATGCCGACCACCTGCACGGGATCGACGATTTGCGCTCGGTCAACCGGCTGATGGGACGGGCGATCCCGCTCTTTGCCGACGCGAAGACCTTGACCGAGATCGGCCGCCGCTTCGGTTATGTCCTCGAGCCGATATCCGAGCCCGGCCGATACTACAAGCCGACCCTGGAGCCGCACGTGATCCGCGGCGGTTTCGAGATCGCCGGTCTCCCGGTCATTCCGTTCGCGCAGGACCATGGGTTCAGCACGACCCTCGGTCTGCGGATCGGCGGTTTCGCGTACTCGACGGACGTCACCGAACTCGACGACGCGGCTTTCGCCGCAGTTGAAGGCGTCGAGCTGTGGATCGTCGATTGCCTCAGGCGCGAGCCGCATCCGACGCACTCTCACCTCGCCAAGACCTTGTCGTGGATCGCCAGGGTGCGTCCGCGCCGCGCCGTGCTGACCCATATGGACCAGAGCCTCGACTACCGCGAGCTCAGCACCGAATTGCCGAGCGGCGTCGAACCCGGCCGGGATGGCCTCGTGATCGAGCTGCCCAAACCTTAGCGGCACCCGCGAAAGCCGAGCAAGACGGATCAATTCGCGGAAAGGCTGTCAAAGAAATTTACAGGCGCAGCGGCGTTCAGCCCGCAAAACGCGATCGCACCGGCCGGAGTACCGCTAAATGGAAGTCCGCAAAGCGCGGGCGTTCTCGCGCGACCGCCCTAGTAGCAGGACGCGGAAAAACTCGGCCGCCGTTCCGGGGCGGCCCTTCAGGGCCGAGCCCGGAACGGATTCCGGGCTCGCGGGCAAAGGCCGCGCCCTGGAACGACGACACTCCAGCGTTCTTCCGCTGCAGCTGCCAGGGGCGATAGCTTGAGGCCTGTTAACGAAATAGCTGTAAGGAATATCGACAGATCGGCAGGTACAAATTC
>VAZT01000049.1 GCA_005884825.1 Alphaproteobacteria bacterium | reverse complement strand
AGCGCATCGCTTCAATCGAGACAGAATGCCCTTCCTGCGGCGCTGTCAATGAAGTGACCACCACCAGAGCAGATTAGGTGCCTAGACCGGTCGGACGAGTTCGGCCGGCTCGCGCCTGACCGTTCGCCGCCCGCGCTTGAAAACCGCGAGCGGCTGGCGGATCTCTGTCACGGCCTGTTCCGGGGACCCGGCATCGATGACGGCGATATCGGCCGGATTGCCGATAACGATCCCGTAATCCGTCAAGTTGAGGAGCCGCGCCGAGCGCTCGGTCAGCATCGCGAAAATTTCGCGCAGCTGCGCCGGTTGTGCGATCTGCAGGACATTGGCATGGAGATTGGCCATGCGGAGCAGTGAGCAATCGCCATAGGGCGTCACCGGATTGAGCACATTGTTGGTCGACAGCGAACAGTTGACTCCCTGCTCGACGAGAAAACTGGCGTCGGCGACGCCGCGGCGAATATTGTGGTCCTGGTCCCGCCCCATGACGAAGAGGTCGGTCAACGGCAAGACGGTAACCGCCACCCCTGTATCCGCCAGGCGGCGCGCCAGGGCTGCGACCTCGCTCGGCGGCATCGTCGAGAGTTTGGCCATGTGGCCGACGGCAACCCGGCCGCCGCGGCGGTATTGCTCGGTCAGCTCGCAGACGAGATGAATGTCCATTGCCTCCGGCGCGTCGCCGACATCGAGGTGGATGTCGATCTCCACGTCGAACTCGCGGGCGAGCTCAAAAATCCGTCGGATCTGACCGGCATGGTCGGTGTCATATCGCGGCGCGCCGCCGACAGCCCGGGCGCCGCGTTTCAGCGCCTCTATCAACAGCTCGTCGGTGCCGGGATAGTTGGTGAGCCCGTCCTGCGGAAAGACGCAGATTTCGATATCGATGGCCCAGCGGTAATCGGCGATCAGCGACTGCACCCCTTCGAACCCGCGCATTTCGATGGCGGGGTCGACTTCGACCTGGGTGCGCATCCGCGTCGCGCCGTGGAGGATGCATTCGGTCAGAGTACGCTGCGCCCTGGCGCGAACATCCTCGACGGTAAAGCTGCTTTTCAACGCCGCGACCTGCTTCATCGGGTTGATCCTGCGCCCGGTTTCGGGCGGCGTGCGGTCGATGATGCGGGATTTATCGAGATGGATGTGAGTCTCGATCAGCCCGCCGCAGGCCAGCCGCCCGCCGGCATCGTAAGTCTCCGCCTCCGCCGCCAAACCCTTCTCGATGGCGACAATCTTCCCGCCCGCAACACCGATATCCACCGGCTCCCGCGCGCTGCTGTCTGGGAGCCTAACGTTGCGTACAATCAGGTCCATACTCTGGTACCTTGAAACCGGCATACCGGGAGCCATGTAGTACACCAACTACAATCGAGTGGACAATGCGTTTTGTGACGGCTCGAGAGGCCAATCAGGCTTTCTCCAACATGCTCAAGCAGGCGGAACAGGGCGAGTCCGTCGTCATCACTCGACGTGGGCGGCCGGTGGCGATGCTCACACCGTATGCCACGTCCGACGCAAGGGAACGGGAATTGGCGATCGAGCACATCGTCGGGTTGATGCGCAAAGGCGTCCCGATCGGGCGACGATTTACACGCGACGAGATGCATGAGCACGGGTGATCAGTTTCGATACCAACATTCTCGTCTACGCAGCCGATAACACAGCCGGTGATCGCCACGCGATCGCCGCCGATCTGATCGAACGATCGATCCGCCATGGGGTCGGCGTTCAGACACTGCAATCGCTCGCTGAATTCTTCAATGTCGTCACACGAAAGGCAAGCATCGCCCCTGATGTGGCCGCGAGTTTCATAAAGGGCTGGCAAGCCGTCCTGCCCATTGAGGCGAGCACACCGGACGATCTTGATCGGGCCATGCAGGCGGCCCGCGATCATAGTCTCGCATTCTGGGATGCAATGTTGTGGGCGACCGTTCGGCGGATTGGCGTTCGCGTTCTGCTCAGCGAGGATTTTCAAGATGGCCGAATTCTCGATGGCGTCCGTTTTGTCGATCCATTTGCGGTCCGGAACGCGAACTTTATCGCGCAGTTACTGCCGTGATTTGCGAACCTGGGTCTAGATTGCTTCGCCGCTCTCCTCGCGATGACAGGCGCCGGGGCGTCATTGCGAGCGCAGCGAAGCAATCTTGTGCCCGTCAGGCGTAGATCTTTACGAGCTCACCATGCGCCCACTTGACAGCGTCTGCCGGCGCCATGCCTTGCACGGCCTTGGCGTACATGTCGGAAATGATGTATTTCGAGATGACCTCCGCCGCCTTGCGGTTGGCCGGCCCGGCATAGCCGGCAAAGTGCCCGCTTTCGGCTGCGGTGCGGAACGGCAGCATGACCGGGTCTTCCTGCCACAGCGGGTGGTTCTCCCACATCTTGGTGGGACCGACCGAGAAGCCCTGCTGCGTCACCCACCATTGCTCGTAGATTTTCTCGCTGTGGAACCAGCGCAGGAAGTCCTTCGCGGCTTTCTGGTTCTTGCCATAGCCCATTACCATGTCGGCGAACGGCACATGCCAGCTGAACTGGCCGGCCGGCCCCTTGGGCAGCGGGGTGTGGAACATGTCGTCCTTGAGCGGCTTGCCATCCTCGGTCTTATACGTGTCGGGCTTCTTCTTGGCCTCGATATAGATCGAAGCGCCATTGTTGGTGGCGCTTATCGTCCCGGCGAGGAAGGCGCGGTTGTTGCCGGAATCGTCCCACGCAAAGGCGCCCTCGTCGCAGGCGTCCTTCCACAAACCCACCGCGAACTTGACGGATTCGATGGTCCCCGGGCTGTTCAGCACGACGGTCTTGCCGTCCGCTTCGACCTCTTTGCCACCCCATGACCAGAGATACGGGTACCAGAACGCGTTCGCGTCGCCAAAAGCGTGCGCCAATGTCTGGCCGAGCGGACGCCCCTTGGCCTTCAGTTTCTTGCCGGCGTCGCGCCATTCCTCCCAGGTTTCCGGATATTTCTCCGGCCCGTAGCCGATTTCATTCCACCACGAGGCGCGGTTGACGATCTGCAGGCCAACAATCGTGTTCGGGACGGCAATCCACTTCTTGCCGTCAAAGGCGATTGCCTTGGCGGTTTCGTAATAGCCGCCCTGCGCCTTGCCGATCTCCTCGGCGACGTCGCTGACATCGGCGACGCTCTCGGCATAGAGCTGCGCCCAGTTGTTGATCGAGCTGATGATGTCGGGGCCGCTGCCGGACGAGACGGCGGAAGTCACCCGCGCCTGGATCGTCAGACCGTCGACAGTCTCGAGGTTGAACTTGATGCCGAGATCCTTCTGGCATTGCTCGAGGATCTTGCCTCTGAGCATCTGGTCCGACACCGGCACATAATCCGACCCCCTGACCCAATGCAGCGCGGTGCCCTGCGCAAAAGCCGGCGCCCGCGCCGAAGCGAGGATGCCGGCCAAGCCGCCGCTTGCCGCGGTCAGCGCGCTGACCCCGGAAAACTGCAACAAACGGCGGCGACTGGTGAATTGCATCATTCTTCTCTCTCCCCGACTGTTACCTGGATGTCTTTTGCCAGATTAAATCGTATCTGCAATAATAACCGATATTGCGCCCGCGTACCGTGCCGCCGCCGTCTATCCTTCCGTAGATCATTCTCTTTGTACCCACCCCTTCCCACCCTCCCTTGCTCGAGGACGTGCTAGATCGCATCGCCAGCTCGCCCTGCGAACTTACAGTTCCTTCGAACTGGTGACTCCCGACGTCGGTAAACTGCGCCTGACCGTTCGCCATGGTGAGCGGCGGCCGGAGGCGGTTCTCCCTTTCTCTACCCCTACATTGGCCGATACGATTTGATCCTGGGACCGTGTAGGTTTCATTCACCCTCATCGCAGAGACGAACGCGTATGTGCCGTCAAATTGCGTGGTGGCAGCCAGCGGCGATTGGCTCTGCGCATTTGCCGCAGAGAGCAAACCGAAAAGAACTCCTATGGCCCCAACCCAAATAAGGTGCTTCTGCATTTGCTGATTCCTAACAATGCCAATACCCGTCATGCCCGGACTTGATCCGGGCATCCACGCAACCGCGACGGGCGCTGCGGTGCGAGGCAGGACGTGGATGGCCGGGACAAGCCCGGCCATGACCATAATGTGAATCGTCCGTTGGGTCCGAGCAGCAGCTTCCCCTGTCTTCGCATGTTCTAGCCGGCTTCCTTTCGCCAGACCAAGTCGTAGCTGCAGCCGCGGCTCGTCTGGCGTGCGCGTATCGTGCCATTGCCGTCTATCGTGCCGAGAGTGACGATCTCAGCGCCGAGCGAGCTTTTAGACGCGGGCGCGGCTAATCTCAGCGCCAGCTCGCCCTGCGACCCGACCGTTCCCTCGAAGCCCGCCTTTGTCACGCGGCCGAAGCCGGAATATCGCGCCTGACCGTTCACAATGGTCAACGGCCCCAGCTTCCGGATGTCCCCACATTGGCCCATCCGGGTCGTCCAAGTCGTCGTGTAAGTTTCATTCACCTTCGTTGCAGAGGCGAAAGCGTAGGTGCCGTCGAATTGCGTGTTGGCGGCCGAAGACGGTGGGGTTTGAGCATTCGCGGCCGGAATGAGGCCGAAAAGTCCGACGATCCACAACCATCCAACCTGCTTCTGCATGCGCTTAGCCTTCGCCCCGTCATCCCGGCGGAAGCGGGGATCTAGCGGAACCGCTGCGGCCTTCCGCGCCTGGATTCCCGCTTCCGCGGGAATGACGAGGGTAGCGCGGAGCCATTAAGCCTGAATTTACCTGGATGGTTCCTCTGACCCGGTAGCCGGTCGCGGTGGTATAGCGCGCCTGCCCGTTCACGATGTGGAGCGGCCCCGCTCGCCGGCTCGGACAGGGCCCGGTCTGTCCCTTCCGCGTCGTGTAGTTTGCATTAACGTTCGCTGAGGAAACCAGCCGATATGTACCGTCATAAGGCGATCCGGCCGCCGCGGGCGGTGGCGTTTGCGCATTGGCGGCAGCAAGCAAGCCGAGAAATCCGACGATCCACGCCCAGCCAACTTTCTTTTGCATGCGCTTGCCCTCCCATTTGCCGGGTTCAGATCGCCGCTTCGGATTGCATGTCGAAGAAATGCAGGCGCTCCGGGTTCAGCGCGAGACGCAAACGGTCGTGGATCTTGGCGCGAACATTCGGCTCGACGGAAGCGACCATCGTGTCGGGTCCCGCCGCTACATCGAGCAGGATCTCCGAGCCGAGCTTCTCGACGACTTCGACCACGACGTCGAAGCCGAGCTCGGTCGGATCGGCGGCCGAGGCCACGTGCAGATCCTCGGGCCGGATCCCCAAAGTGACCTCTTGTCCCACATACCGGCCGAGCCGGTCCGCAAATTCGGGCGGGACCTTGATCTGCATGCCGGCACTGGCCGCCCAGATCGCCCCATTGTTCCGGTTGACCTTCACCGTCGCGAAATTCATCGCGGGCGAGCCGAGAAAGCCGGCGACGAACCGGTTGGCCGGCTCGTTGTAGAGCTCTAGCGGCTCGCCGACCTGCTGCACGAGGCCGTCCTTCATGACGACGACGCGGTCACCCAGGGTCATCGCCTCGACCTGATCGTGGGTCACGTAAATTGCGGTCGTGCCGAGGCGGTCGTGCAATTTCTTGAGCTCGACACGCATCTGCACGCGCAGCTTGGCGTCGAGGTTCGACAACGGCTCGTCGAACAGGAACACCTGAGGGTGGCGCACGATCGCCCGGCCGAGCGCGACGCGCTGGCGTTGGCCGCCCGACAATTGCCGCGGCTTGCGTTGGAGCAGCTGCTGTATGCCGAGGATTTCGGCCGCCTCGTGCACGCGCTTGGCGATATCGGCGCGGCCGAATTTCCGCATCTTCAAGCCGAAGGCCATGTTGTCATAGACGCTCATATGCGGATAGAGCGCGTAGTTCTGGAACACCATCGCGATGTCGCGATCCATCGGCGCCAGCTCGTTGATCACCTTGTCGTCGATCAGGATCCGCCCCGACGTAATCGATTCGAGCCCGGCCACCATTCGCAATGTCGTGGTCTTGCCGCAGCCGGACGGGCCGACAAAGACCATGAATTCCTTGTCGCGAATGTCGAGGTTCACGTCCTTGACGGCATGAACCTCATCGAACTTCTTGTTCAAGCTGCGGATGACGACCTGTGCCATTGCTTTATTCACTTACCCTTTGACTGAACCGGTAAGGCTCGCGACGTA
>VAZT01000163.1 GCA_005884825.1 Alphaproteobacteria bacterium | reverse complement strand
AGGCGTCCTGGATCAACCCGAGCACGGCTCCACCCGCCCTCCTCGAAGCCTTGCTGCGGGTGACCGGCAGCGACCCCGACACTGCCCGTCGCACCGCGACCGCGATAAGCGAATGGGTGGGTTCGGCAACAGTCCCGCGGCCGCCAGAGGCGCTCGTCGCGGACTATCGCGCGGCCGGGCTCGATTATGGTCCGCCGAGCGCGCCGTTCGAGACGCTCGCGGAACTCGGCCGCGTGCTCGGCATGACCCCCGCCGTGATGATGGGAATCCGTCCGCATTTGACGTTGTTCGGACCGCCCGAGCCGAACCCGGCGACCACAGATCCGGTCGTCGCGGCCGCCCTCGCCCTGTCATCGACGACCGGGTCGTTACCGGCTCGCCAGCCGATCGTTCAACCCGGCCAGGCGTCACCGGATAATCTGACAGTGCGGATCACCGCGCTCGCTTCCGGACCAGGCAACGCTCGGGTAACCCGGACTGCGGTGGTTCGCACCGCAGGGACGCTGCCGCAGGGCTATGCTGTGCTCGCCTGGGGCACCAGCCTCAATTCGGACTCGCCCCTCGGCTCGCCTCAGCCGCCGGTCACTCGTTGAAGATGGCCGCAGCGTCGCCCGAGCCGCCAGGCTGGCCCGTCGGGCCGAGCGACAGCAGGTCGTATTCGTGCCCGGGCCGTTGGCTCGGGCTGCGGTAGACGTATGGCCGGCCCCACGGGTCTTCGGGGAGCTTCTCGCCCTTCAGATAAGGCCCGTTCCAGCGGGTGACGCCCGACGGCCGGGTAATCAGGGCCTGCAGACCTTGGTCGGTCGAAGGATAGGTGCCGACATCCAGCTTGTAGATGTCGAGCACACCGGCGAGGCGCTCGATCGATTGGTGCGCGATCTTTTCCTTGGCGGAGCCGAGCTGTCGCAGAGCGGCAGGGGCGACGAGGCCGATCAGGAGCCCCAAAATGGCGAGCACGACCAGAAGCTCGAGTAGCGTAAAACCTCGCTCCCGTCTCCGAGGGTGCCCCGCCTGGCGGGTCGGGTCGAAAAGAATGGTCTTCGAGGCGTACACTGTGTGTTGGAACCAAGTTTTCTTGCGGCCTTCGTCTAAAGCCGGATTTGGACATATTCGTGATGTCGAGCCGCAGCCCAGTTGGGTGCGGCAGTTCGACGCGTCGCATGGGCTGAGGCCGGATTAGGTTGGATCGCAACCATTGCACGCAAGCAACGCAATCATGCGTGACGGTCTGGCGACATGGCTTGGGCGGCAATCCGCGTCGGGCGCACCCGCGCGCCCGGATCTGGGTTCTCGGGCATTGCGCGTGCGGCGGGTTTTACTGCCAAGCCGAGCGCGGTTGTGTCGCCGGTGATCAGCCGCGCGCCGCGGCCATAAGTGAGCCAGGCCCAGATCCAGTTGAGGAAGACCGCCATCCGGCTGCGAAAGCCGATAAGGAAAAAGATGTGGACGATGCCCCAGAGCACCCAGGCGACCGGGCCAGTCAGCTTGACCCAGCCGAGATCGGCGATCGCCGAGTGGCGGCCGATCGTGGCGAGCGCGCCCTGGTCGCGATAACGGAAAGGCGGGGGTGGCGGCTCGCGGCGGACAAGACGAGAGACCACCTCTCCGACGTATTTGCCCTGTTGTTTGGCGACCGGTGCGAGACCGGGAAGAGGCTCGCCCATTGGTCCCGTGAGGAAGGCCGCGTCGCCGATAACGAAGATCTCCGCGTGACCCGGTACCGAGAGGTCGGGAGCTACCCTGACGCGGCCGCCCTTGTCGGCGGGCACGGCAAGCCATCGCGCCACCGGCGAGGCCTCGACCCCAGCACACCAGATGACGTTTGCCGCTTCGATGCGCTTGCCTCTCGCCACGACGCCATCTCTGTCGATCGCTTCAATCGGCGTGTCGACCAGCACTTCGACCCCCATCCGCTCGAGCGAACGCCGGGCGGAAGCGGCGAGCCTCTCGGGGAAGCCGGACAGCACCCGCGGGCCAGCCTCGACCAGCAGGATGTGCGCGGTGTGAGGATTGATGTGGCGAAAGTCGCGGGACAATGTCGCGTGGGCGAGTTCGACGAGCGCTCCGGCCATCTCGACGCCGGTCGGCCCGGCGCCGACCAGGACAAAGGTCAGCAAGCGCCGGCGTATCTCGGGGTCCGTCACGTTTTCTGCTTCTTCGAAGGCGAACAGCACGCGGCGGCGGATCAATGTGGCGTCGTCGATCGATTTGAGGCCCGGGGCCAGTCGCGGCCAGTCGTCATGGCCGAAATAGGCGTATTGCGACCCGGTCGCGAGGATCAGATAATCGTAGCTCTGGTCCGGCCCAAAGCGGGTCTCGACCCGCCGCGCTGCGACATCGACGCCGATCACCTCGTCGAGCAACACCGTCGCGTTCCGCTGATCGCGCAGAACCGCCCGGATCGGCTGCGCAATATCGGCCGGAGACAACGCCGCTGTCGCTACCTGGTAAAGCAGCGGCTGGAATAGATGGTAATTGCGGCGGTCGATCACCGTCACATCGACCGGTGACCGCGCCAACTTGCGCGCAGCTTCAAGTCCGCCGAAGCCAGCGCCGACGACCACGACACGCGGCCGGCCGCCGTGACCCGCCGGAATGCATGCAGACCCGTTCGTCATCGCGATCTCCCGGGTGAGGTGTTTCCGCAGGCTAACGAGCCGCGGCGGGCAAATATCCGACGCGTCGCCGCAGCCCACAGAGTCCGGGCGGATATCGACATCGCCGACTGGCCGATTCTTGGTGATGACTGTTCTTCGCCGCGTCCTCGCGGCATGATCTGCAGGTCACTGGTCCGGGGGAGAGCCTTGCCTGTCACACAGATTCCGCCGGTGCTCATCGCCGACAGCATCACCCGTGTTGGAGCTGACGCGGCCGGAGCAGTTGTCATCAACGGTTCGCATGGCGGCATTTACGCCGCCTATTCGGCGGCAAAGCTGCGCGTTGCGGCAGCTGTCTTCAACGATGCGGGGGTGGGGCGGGACGAGGCAGGCATTGCCGGGCTCGATTACCTGGCCGGGCTTGCCATCCCCGCGGCCGCAGTCGGGCACGAGACGGCGCGCATCGGAGACGGGTCTGACATGATTGCGCGTGGGATCATCACACACGCGAACCCGCCCGCGGACGCGCTCGGCTGCCGCCCCGGCATGACTTGCCAAGACGCCGCGGCGGCGTTGCAGCAAGCCGAGCCGAGCCTGCGCGAGCCTCCCCCGGCTCTGGAAGCCGCCTTCCTGCTGATCGCCGAGGCGCCCGCCGTGTGGGCGCTCGACTCGGCCTCGCTGGTCGGGGCCGAGCAGGCCGGGACAATTGTTGTAACCGGGTCTCATGGCGGGCTCCTCGGAGGCAGGCCCGAGACTGCGCTCAAAATCGATGCGCTCGCCGCGTTGTTCAATGATGCCGGGATCGGGATTGACGAGGCCGGGGTCACGAGGTTGCCGGCGCTCGACGGTCGCGGCATTGCCGCGGGGACGGTGGCCGCAACGAGCGCCCGGATCGGCGACGCCCGTTCGACCTATGAAGACGGTATTCTGACGCGAGTAAACCAGCGCGCCGCGGCGCTGGGCATCGGGCCGGGTATGACCGCCCGAGAGTTTGTCGAAATTGTCCGCCGCACCGCGGCAAAACCGGGGAGGAATGCATGACAGACCCAGCGCCGGTCAGCAACCGGCCGTCAGGCCGCATGAACGGCGGGCGAGCGCTCGCCGAGATGCTGCGGCTCGCCGAGGTCGGGCCGATGTTCGGGATGGGCGGTTTTCAGCTCCTGCCGTTTTACGACGCGCTGGCGCAGCTCGGCATGCGGCATTTTCTGATCAATGACGAGCGGTGCGGCGCCTTTGCAGCGGACGCCTATGCGCGGGTAACCAACCGCCCCGGTGTGTGCGACGGTACGCTCGGCCCCGGCGCCACCAATTTGGTGACCGGCCTCATCGAAAGCCTTAACGCCGGTGTGCCGGTCATTGCGCTGGCTGGCGACACTAACCGCGCGCATTCCTGGAAGAACATGACGCAGGAATGCCGGCAGACCGAGATCTTGCGGCCGGCGGTGAAG
>VAZT01000162.1 GCA_005884825.1 Alphaproteobacteria bacterium | reverse complement strand
CGCCTCGGCGCCGCGCTCGCGCATGTCGAGATGCGGGTTGGTCCGGTAGCCGATGAACACGTCGATCGATTGCACCATGCGCTCCGACACGTTGGCGTGCAGGTCCAAGGTTGCCGCGATCGGCACATCGGGACCGACGATCCCCCGGACCATCTCGAACAGGACCCCGTCGGGGTCGTCCTCCTCGGTCGTCAGCCCGGCGCCGTGCGAGCAGATGTAGACGGCGTCGACCGGCAGCACCAGCCTCAGCCGGCGGCTGATTGTGTCGAGCAGCTCGACAAAGAAGGCATGCTCGACCGGCCCGTTCGGCTCGGTCATCGCCAGCGCAATGCCGACCGGCATCCACGGACCCGACGCATCCATCTCCGCCACAAAACCCGGCGTCTCTGGCAGCATCGTCGGAGTCGGCGCGCGCGCCTCCGCGGCGATCGCATCGCCTTCGAGATAGGTGCGCGCAAGGAAGTGCGCCTTGGTGGCCGGTGGCGCGAATTTGTTGCACTCGATCGAGAAGCCGAGCAGGGCGACACGGGGCGCTGAAGGGTCGGGCATGCCAGTTATCCACAGGCCGTTTCCGTCGCCTGCGATCCTAGGCTAGTCTTCGGCGGGCCGCCACGGCCGCTAAAGGGATGTGAAGATATGCCAACCATCGACGGACAGCGCGTTGTCGCGGATCTGAAGCGGCTTGCAGAATTCGGCCGCTACAAGACCGGGGTCCACCGGCCGACCTATTCGCCGGTCGACGTCGAGTCGCGGCATTGGCTGGCCGATAAATTCCGCGAAGCGGGGCTCGATACGGTGATCGACGGGATTGGTAATGTGATCGGCCGCAATCCCAGGGTGCGCCGCCGGCTGTTGGTCGGTTCGCATAGCGAGACCCAGCCCTATGGCGGCTGGCTCGACGGCTCCCTGGGCGTCATTTATGGGCTGGAACTCGCCCGCGTCTTTGACGGCGATGCAGCTTGCGTCATCGAGGTCGCCGCGTGGGCGGACGAGGAAGGCCATTACGGTAATTATCTCGGCAGCCGCTCATTCACGGACGCGCTCCCCGAAGAAGAAATCGACCAGACCCGCGGCCGCGATGACGGAACTCCGTTGCGCGAGGCACTGGAACGCGCGGGTTTTGCCGGACGGCCGCGCGAGCGGGTCGATCCGTCGCGCTACATCGGCTATCTCGAAGCGCATATCGAGCAGGGCGACACGCTCGACACGGCCGGATTGCGCATCGGCGTCGTCGAGACGATCGTCGGCATCTGGAACTACCGGGTCGCACTGATCGGCGAACAGAACCATGCCGGCACGACGCGCATGGTGCGGCGCCGAGATGCGGGGGTGGCGATGGTGCGGCTCGCGACCCGCATTCACGACCGGTTTCCCGAAATCGCCGGCCCGCGCACGGTGTGGACGATCGGCCGCATGCTGCTCGAACCGAATGCGCCTTCGGTCGTTCCCGGGCGCGCCGAGATGCAGGTTCAGTTCCGCGACGCCGATATCGATCGGCTCGCCGCCATTGAGAAGGCGCTGCACGATCTTGTCAGCGAAGCGGACCGGGCGGGGCCTTGCGCCTGCGAGATCGAGGCGATTGCGCGCACCGAGCCGCGTCCGATGGATCCCGGTTTTCAGGAACAGATCGAGGCAGCCGCGGAACGGCATGCCCCGGGAATGCACATGCGATTGCCGAGCGCCGCCGGGCACGATGCCGCAGTGCTGTCGTACCGCATGCCGTCGGGCATGATGTTCATCCCGAGCCTGCGCGGCATCAGCCACCACTGGTCCGAGGACACCAGGGAGGAGGACATCATGCTCGGCGCGCAGGTTTTCGCCGACGCCGCCGAGAGAATCCTGCGCTCCGCGAGGTGACGGCATGCCGATTACTCTGCAAGAAAACCTCCGGGGCATCTTGTACGCCCCGTTCTACGCAGCGCTGGCATTGGGCGCATATCGTCGCGAAGGGGTGGAGGTCGGGTTTGTCAGCGCACCCGAACCGGCGCGGGCGGTCGAGAGCCTGTTCGACGGCACAGTCGATGTCGCCTGGGGTGGGCCGATGCGCGTCATGCAGACTTATGACCGCCGGCCCGATTGCGACCTCGTCTGCTTTGCCGAGGCGGTGACCCGCGACCCGTTCTTTCTGATCGGCCGCGAGCCGCGCCCCGGTTTCACCTTCGCCGACCTCTACGGCAAGCGGGTCGCGACGGTCAGCGAGGTGCCGACCCCGTGGCTCTGCCTGCAGGAGGATCTACGCCGCGCCGGGCTCGACCCGGATGCACTGCCGCGGGTCGCCGATAAAACGATGGCCGACAATGCGGCGGCATTGCGCCGCGGCGAGTTCGATGTCGTGCAGCTCTTCCAGCCCTTCGCCGAGGAACTGATCGCTGCCGGCGGCGGCCACCTCTGGTATGCCGCCGCAACCCGCGGGCCGACCTCGTACACGAGCTTCTACACCCGCCGCACGACGCTCACCGCGCGGCGCGAAGAGCTGAAAAAGGTCGTTCGCGGTCTCTACCGGACTCAGAAATGGCTCCATGCCAGCGCGCCCGGAGCCATCGCCGAGGTAATCCAATCCTTCTTCCCGGCGGTTCCGGTCTCCCTGTTGCAGGCCGCCATCGCACGCTATGTCGAGCTCGGCATCTGGGGCCGCAACCCAATCCTGCCGCGCGCCGGCTACGAGCGCCTTCGGGCCGGGCTGATATCCGCCCGCTTCGTCAGACATGCCGCCCCGTTCGAGCAAGCGGTCGACAACACCCTCGCAGAGGAAATCGTCCGCGAGGACCCGCCCGCATTGGAGGGGTGAACGCCGCCCCCTCCCGCACTACGAAAGTGGCTAGGCGGCGCTGCGGACGGCGGGCATGACCTCTTCGGCGAGGATATGCATCTGCTCGAGGGCGAGGCTGTTGGGCATTCCGGGCCAATGGAGCGAGGCGACGAGGTGGTTGATCCCGAAGCGCCGCCGCAAGTCGATCAGCCGCTCGGCGACCTCGGCCGGAGAGCCGATCAGAAAACGATCGTCGAGCAGCTCGTCGAAGCCGTGGTCGAAATCGTCGCCCGCCGGCATGACCTTGTCCTGGCCCCACTCGCGGTACGTCTTGTATTTGACTTCGAGGTAGGGCTGCGCCAGCCGGATCGCCTCTTCGCGCGTGCCGGCGACGAAGACTTCCCGCCGCATCGGCAATTCGGCCGGGAACGGCTTGCCGTACTCGTCCAGTGCCCGCCTATAGAGATCCAGCTGCCGCGTCAGGGTTGTCAGCGTGCTGTGCGGGTTGATGTACCAGCAATCTCCGAGCCGGGCGGCGCGCCGGATCGCGGCATCGGCATTGGCGCCGATCCACACCGGCGGCATCGGCTTCTGCAACGGCTTGACCGTGGAGTTGGCGTGGTCGAGCACGAAATGCGAGCCGGCCATGTCGACGAAATCCTCGGTCCACAGCCGCTTGACCGCAAGGAGACACTCCTCGAAGCGCCTCGCCGCCTCTTTCCGGGTCAGGCCGAAGGCCTTGAATTCGACGTCGCGGTAGCCGATGCCGCAGCCAAACACCAGTTTGCCGCCGCACATGATGTCCAACGTTGCCAGCTGCTCGGCGATGTCGAGCGGCTTGTGCAACGGCAATAGCACGAGCCCGCAGACGAGCCGCAGGCTCGGCGCCAGGACCGCCGCCTGCGCCAGAAACGGGATCTGCTGCAAGGATTGCAGCGGGTGCGCGCTGTAGTGAGAGCCTTTGACCAGCGCATTGAAGCCGAGCTCCTCGGCTCGCATGACGAGGTCGATGTCGTCCGCGAGACGGGCGCGCATGTCGTCGCCGGCGGGATGCTGGCCACGTATGATCAGGCTGAGTTCCATTCGCCACCTCCGTTTTTCCGGCGCCCCGGACATTGTCTTCCGACCTCCGACGATGCAAGCTCGGCCGAGCCGCACGCAAGAGAGGAGAATGCGATGACGATCGAGCCGATGCTGACCGAAGAGACGCCGGCGAACGTGCTGGTCGCGCGGGTGCTCGGAGAGGCCGGGATCGAGATGGTGTTCGGCATTTCCGGAGGGCACACCGGCCGGATCGTTTCGGGGCTCAGCCAATACCAGAACAGGGTGCGCACTGTGCTCGTGCGCGAGGAATCGCTGGGCGGCGTCATGGCGGAGATTTATGGCCGGTTGACGCGGCGGCCGGGTGTGTTGCTCGGGCAAGGCCCATGGGTGCTCGGCAACGGCCTCCTCGGCACGATCGAGGCGCATTTGTCGAGCTCGCCGATGCTGTTGTTGACCGATTTCAGCGACGCGCCGCGTTTTGCTTTGCATGCGCCCTACCAGCAGGCGACGGGCGATTGGGGCAGCTGGGACGCGCGGCGCGCGTTCAGCGGGGTCACCAAGCACGTCATGACCCGACTCGCAGCCAATGCTCTATCCGACCCGCCACTATCTCCCCTCCCCGCCCCCGCCGGCCGAGGCGCGGCAGGTCGAGACGGCCGCGGCGGCACTGCTCACTGCACAAAAGCCGGTGCTGATCGCCGGCAACGGCGTGCGCATTGCGCAGGCCTACGACCAACTACGTCGGCTCGCCGAGATGGCCGGCCTGCCGGTGGCGACGACGGCCGCCGGCAAGGGCTGTTTTGCCGAGACCCATCCGTTGGCGCTCGGCGTATTCGGCACTTTCGGGACCGCAGCGGCAAACGCTTGCGTTGGCGAGGCCGACCTCGTCCTCGTGATCGGCTCGAAACTGTCTCCGAGCGATACGGCGTGGGAGAACCGCGCGCTGCTCGACCCGACGCGGCAGAGCTTTGTGCAGCTCGACATCGAGCCGCGCAACGCGTCATGGAACTACCCGGCCGAGCATGTGCTGATCGGCGACGCGGCAATCCTCCTCGACCAGCTGATCGAGGAGGTCCGCTCGCGCAGCGGCGACCGCCGGCAGCAAGCAGAGCGGCGCGTCGCTGCGCATCGCGAGCGCCTCGGCTACTTCAATGACCGCGCCTATTTCGCCGATAACCAGCCGATATTGCCGCAGCGCGTGATCGGGGAATTGCAGCGCAATCTGCCGGAGGATGCGATTGTCACCTGCGATGCCGGCGAGAACCGCATCATGATGACCCATTTCTATCAGACGAAGCGGCACGAGGGATTTCTGCAGGCGGCCGGCTCGGGGCCGATGGGGTTTGGCATCCCGGCGGCGCTCGGCGCCAAGCTGGTGCATCCCGACCGGCCGGTCGTCGCGGTTTGCGGCGATGGCGGGTTCGCAATGACGATGAACGGGCTGATGACGGCGATCGAGCAGGACATCCCGATCATCACCGTCGTCTTCAATAACAAGGCGTTGGGGTGGGTATTGCACGGCTCCGGCCGGTTCGCCGCCGAGTTCAACGATTTCAACCATGCCGAGATCGCCAAGGCGATGGGCTGCCGCGGTGTCCGGGTCACCGATCCGGCGGCACTGGGGCCCGCCTTGCGCGAGGCGCTCGCCGCGCGCGCCCCTACCGTCATCGACGTGATGACCTCGCTCGAAGTCACCTTCGCCGACATCACCTCCCAATTGGCCAAGGACGCCTCGCCGCGGCGCCGCTAGTCGGACCTGCTTAAAGCCGGACCGGAAATCGCTTCAATTACTGAGCGATCTCGACATGTGGCATTCGTTGGGACCCAGGGGCTTGAAGGCCTGTTCCCCGGGGAGCACTGCGATCTCCTTGCAGTAATCCCACGGGCCTCTGGATTCGGCAGGGCGCTTGACCTCGAACAGATACATGCCGCGAACAGTGTCCCATCCTCGCGGATCTTGCCGTTCTTGGTCATGAAGTCATTGATTGGTGTTGCCTTCATCCGCTTGACGACGGTCGGGCCGTCGGTGCTGCCGGTCGCCTTAATAGCCGCGAGATAGTGCGTGATCGAGGCGTACACCCCGGCCTGAACCATCGTCGGCTCGCGCTTCATCCGGTCGAAAAAACGCCTCGACCAGACCCGCGTAGGATCGTCTCGATCCCAGTAGAAGACAGAGGTCAGCTGCAGCCCATGCGCGGTCTGCAGGCCAAGTCTGTGGGCGGCTGCACGGATCCACTCTCTGGCGGCATGGCCGTGCGATGCTTCGAGAGCTTGCCGGAGCGCCGGTTGTACACGTCGTCGCCAATGTATTTCTCGTTGGTCAGCACCTGCTCTACCGATTTCTTTGTCCATTGCCGCCAGATCGGTCTTGATCTGCTCGTGGTTGAGGATGCGGGCGATTTCGCTCTGGCGTTTCCCCTCGTGAACAAACAGATGGAACACGACACCGGCCACGGTTCCGCGGCCGGTTGGGAAATCAGCCGCTCGGCGCTACTGCAGCGCCGGCGCGGGCAGTGCGGCGAGATCGGCCTGGGCGTCTTCGATGCCCTGGGCGGCGGCCTGCTCGAACCACGAGCGCGCCTGCGCCGGGTCCGCTTTGCCGGCGGCGCCTTCGGCGAGATAGCGGCCCAGCATCAGCTGGGCCTGGCCGTGACCGAGCTCGGCGGCGGCGCGGAACCAGCGCTGCGCGGCCATCCGATCCTCGGGCACGCCGTGACCGCCGGCATAAAGCGCACCCAGTGCGAACATCGCGCCGCTGTGACCTTCCGCGGCGGCCTTCTCGAACAGCTCCAGTGCCGCGGCCGTGTCGCGCGGACCGCCGCGGCCGTTGACCATCATCTCGGCGAGCGCCACCTGCGCCTCGCGCAGGCCCGCCGCGGCGGCGCGGGTGATCCAGACGCGCGCGACCTCGGAATCGGCCGCGACGCCGCGCCCGTCGGCCAGCATCCGGCCATACATGTACTGCGCCTCCGGCACGCCTTCGGCAGCGCGGCGCAGCCAATGCGCCGCCTGTTGCGCATCGGGCTCGACCCCGATGCCCTTGTCGAGACAGAGCCCGAGATTGAACGCGGCGACGAGGTCGCCGGCGGCGGCAGCCTGCTCGAACCAATGCGCGACCCGTGCCGGGTCCTCCGTACTGCCGGCGCCGTCGAGCACGAGATTGGCGAGGTCGACCCGTGAGGCGGGGTGGCCGGCTTCGGCCGAGACCCGCAGCCAGCGCGCCGCCTCGTCGGGGTCGGCCGCCACCCCGGCGCCGGTCAGATACAATGAGCCGAGCGCACGAGCGGCGGCGGTGTGCCCGGCCTCGGCGGCGCGGCGGTACCACCCCGCGGCCTCGGCGTAATTGGGCGGCAGCCTGCCATTGCGGACGTAGAGATCGCCGACCAGTGCCGCCGCGTCCGGATCGCCGGCCAGTGCCGCGCGGCGCATCCAGGATTCGCCGAGCACAGTGTCCTGCTCGACGTCGCGCCCTTCCATCAGCGCCAGCCCCCAGCGCAATTGCGCCGAGCGTTGCCCGCGCTCGGCCGCGTGGCGATAGAGCTCGGCCGCGACCGCGGCATCCCGCTCCACGCCGACGCCCTGCTCGGTCAATACCGCCAGCAGATAGATCGCGGTCGGCAATTCGGCCTCGGCGGCGCGGCGCAAATGCTCGGCGACCTCGCGGCGCCCCGCCTCGTCCTGCGTCCGCGGCGCCAGCGACAGCGCGTAGCCGAGGCAGCCTTCCGGGCAGCCGGCCGCCGCCGAGCGCTGGTACCCGCGATGCGCCTCGTCGAGATCGCGCATCTCTTCCGGGCCGCAGGTCAGCACATAGGCGAGCACCGCCTGGGCCTTGGCCGAGCCGGCCTCGGCGGCCTGCCCCGCCCATTTGCGGGCGGCGGCGAAATCGGGCTCGCCGGGCTCTTCTTCGGAAAACAGGCGCTCGCGGCTATGGCCGGCGAGACCGTGCACGCACAGGCCGCTGAGTAAGGTTTGCGCGTCGACATGCCCGTGCCCGGCGGCGCGTTCGAGCCAGCGCGCGCCTTCGGCCCGGCTGGCCGGGACGCCGGCGCCTTCGAGATAGCAGCAGGCGACGCGGTATTCCGCCTCGGCGACGCCCGCCTTCGCCGAGCGCGTCAATAGCGGAAAGGCCTCGGCAGCCTTGCCCTGGTCGCTGAGCCGCACCGCCCGGCGCAGCGCCGCCTCGGGCGAAGCGAGACCGATCAGCCGGTCGAGGACGAGCATTTGGCCTCCGCCGTCACGGCTCGCGCATGCCCTCCTGCGCGAGCGGCATCATGCGGCCGAGCAGGTAGCTCAATACGGTGCGCTTGCCGACCTTGATGTCGGCGGTGACCGGCATGCCGGGGATCACGCGAAACCCGCCCGGCACGTCGTGCAATCCGACTTTGTCGATCGCAATGCGGGTGCGGTAGAACGGCTCGGTGCTGGTCTGCGGCACCGGCACGGCGCTCGTCGGGTTGCGCGCCTCGTCCTGCGCGGTGAAGCTGTCCGGGCTGACGATCCGCACACTCCCCTCGGCCATGCCGAATTGCGAATAGGGGAACGTGTCGAACTTGATCGCCACCGGGTCGCCGACATGCACAAAGCCGTTCTCGCGGCCAAAGATGTTGGCCTCGATCTCGAGCGGCGCATCCGCC
>VAZT01000161.1 GCA_005884825.1 Alphaproteobacteria bacterium | reverse complement strand
CAACCTCGCGTGCCAAGAGCTATATCGCTGCGTCAAGGAATACGGCGCGGTCGGCGCCTTTGTGCGGCCCAATTACGTCAACGGCCGCTATTGGCATTCGAATTACTGGGATCCGCTTTACGGCCTACTGCAGGACCTGAATGTCCCGCTGTGCTTCCACGAGGGGACCGGGTCGTATTACTCGACGATCGAGCCGCGCTTTGGCGAGAACCGCTTTATGCGCCATGTCGCGAGCCATTCGACCGAAATGCAACTGGCGCTGATCGCTCTGATGCTCGGCGGCATTTTCGAGTTCTACCCGCGCCTGCGCGTGGCCTTCCTCGAGGCGCAGAGCTGGTGGGTCCCGGGATTGCTGGGGCGGATCGAATGGGATTTGCGCCAGCACCACGATTCCGACGCGCCCTACCTGAAAATGTCACCCTTGGAATACTGGCAACGCAACTGCTTCTCGGCCATCGAGAGCGGCGAACGCGAGGTCGGCGCTACGGTCGAATTGCTCGGTGGGGCCGACAACATCTGTGTGTCGAGCGATTTCCCGCATTTCGACTCGAGCTTCCCGGAGGTATCGACCCGGGTGCTGACCAATTCCAGCATCACACCCGAGATCGGCGGCAAGATCCTGAGCGGCGGCGCCCGCCTCTACGGCTTCACCGACGCCGATTTCGACAAAGCCGCCGCCGCGGCAAGGCGGCGCGACAATGTGGCCGTGGCGCGGGCGTAGCATTGACGTTTGCCCTCTCCGCCCCCGGGGGCGGAGAGGGAGAATTCTTGTTGGGAACTAAGGGGCGCTCCTACGCCACGCGTTCGTAGGGGAAGCGCTGGACCTTTTCCATGTTCTTGCCTTCGATGCGGATCAGCCGGGTCGGACCGTCGCGGCGCGGCGAGTGCAGGTCGCCCTCATTGTAGAGATAGGCGGCGCCGGGTTTCAGCGTGTAATCCTTGATCCGCCGCGCCTTGCCCGGCTTTCCCTCGCCGGGGCGCGCCACCGGCTCGTAATCGGTCATCACCGTCTCGCCGCGCGCCTGGCCGTAGATCGCCCAGGATGGACCGTGGTCGTGCGGGTTGCTGTCCTTGGCGCCTTGGTAGACATGGCCGAGGATGCAGAAGCCGAGCTCGGGGTCTTCGTACAGCACCTTGCGCTCCGGAACGTCGTCGCCGAGATGCGTCTCGATGAAATCATCGTCCTTCAGCACCTGCTGAACCAGTGCGCACACCCGCCTGCGTCCTTCGACACCCGGATCTTGCTTGAGGATCCGGTGGCATTCCGTCGAAAACTGCTCGAGGCTATACCCCATCTGACCAACTCCGTTGTGATACTCGAGGCTGCGAGCAGCCGCCCGCAACCAACGCGCGATAGTAACCCGAAGCGAGGCCGAACCGCAAAGCGGGCACGCAGACCCGGCTTGACTTACCAATCAGGCAGACCTCACTCTCGCCGGCAAAGCCGCCGGGTCGCAGTCAGGGAGGACATGTACAGCTATATCATCCGTAGACTGGCCTTCGGCGCCCTGACGGTGATCGGGGTTTCCATAATCGTGTTCCTCGTCCTGCGGGTTCTGCCGGGGGACCCGCTGGTCGCCCTCTTCGGACCGGAGGGCTTTACCAAGCTCAGCGAAGCGGAGCGCGCCCGCTATATGGCGGATCTCGGGCTCAGCGACCCGCTGGCCGTGCAGTACCTGCGGTGGGTCGGAGACATCGCCCGCGGAAATTTCGGGCGATCCTTTTTCCGCGCCGAAAGCGTCGGCGAGATGATCCTGCGGCGCGGACCGCTGACCGCCGAAATCGCCATGTTGTCGGTGATCCTCTCGTGGCTCGTCGGAATACCGGTGGCGATCGTCAGCGCGCTGCGGCCGAACAGTCTCGGCGACAACGTCTCGAGATTTCTCAGCATCCTGTTTCTCGCAGTCCCCGGGTTCTGGCTGGGGATGCTGATCGTGCTCGCCGCATTGTTCCTGTTCGGCTACCGCGCGCCGCTGACCGGCCCATCATTGCTGGCAGACCCGTGGAGCAATCTGCAAGTCGTGATCGGGCCGGCGGTCGTGTTGGGGCTCGGCCAGGCCGCCTATATCGCCCGCATGGCCCGTTCCAGCCTCTTGGAGGTCATCCGGGAGGATTATGTACGCACGGCCCGCGCCAAAGGGCTGAGCCGGCGGCCGGTGATCACCTTTCACGCCTTGCCGAATGCACTGCTGCCGGTGATTACGCTGTCGGGCATTCTTCTCGGCTTCGTGCTCGCCGGCTCTATCCCGGTCGAACGCGCCTTCGGGACACCCGGGCTCGGTTATGCGATGTTTACGGCGGTCAGCGAGCGTGACGTCTTCGTCATGCAGAATCTAGTGTTTCTTTATGCCGTCGTCTTCGTGCTGCTGAACATACTGGTCGACCTGACGATCGCCTGGCTGGACCCGAGGATTCGCTACAGATGACGGTTACCGAGCCCGAGGCCGCCTACCCCGTAGAGACGGCTGCGCCGGCGATCGAGCGCTCGCGACAGCGGAGCGTGACGGGGGGCATGCGCAGCTTCATCAGACGCTCGCCCCTGTCGGCCTTCTGGGGGTGCATCGCGGCGGCGGTCATCCTGATGGCGTTGGCGGCGCCGGTATTGGCCCCGTATGAGCCGTTGAAGTCCGACTTCCGGGCAATGTCCAAACCGCCGAACGAGCGACATTATTTCGGCACCGACCAGATCGGCCGGGATGTGCTGAGCCGGGTCATCCATGGCAGCCGCGCCTCGTTGGCCGTTGCCTTCGGCGCTGTGCTGTTCGGCACGACCCTGGGCGCGCTGTGGGGGCTGGCCAGCGGCTATTTCGGCGGGCGCTTCGACATTTTGAGCCAGCGGATCATCGAGTTTCTTCAGTCCTTCCCGGATCTGATCCTGGCGATGGCCATCGCGATGGCGCTCGGGGCGGGGTTCGGCACGGTCATTGTCGCGATCGCGATTACCCGCATCCCGTTTGGCGGCCGCGTGATCCGCGCTGTCGTGCTGTCCTTGAAGGAATTGTCCTATGTCGAGGCAGCGCGCGGGCTCGGCGCCTCACACCTGCGCATCATGGCGCGCCACATATTGCCGCAATGCGTCGCGCCCTACCTGATCCTCGCCACGACCCATCTCGGCGTCGCGATCATTATCGAGGCGGCGCTCGGCTTTCTCGGCGTCGGCATACCGCCGCCGACCCCGACTTGGGGAAACATGCTGGCGGACTCGCTGAACGCCGGCCTTATCCCGCCGTGGTGGCTCGTGCTTTTCCCGGGCCTTGCGATCACAATCACCGTGCTCGCCTTCAATCTGCTCGGCGACGGCATCCGCGATATGCTCGACCCAAGGCTGCGCCGCGCCGTGTAAACGATCAACCGGCCTCGACCAGCTCGAGCGCTTCGCGGCTCGGGCCTTCGATCATGATGGCTCGGGTGTCACCGAGAGCGTAGGGCTCTTCGAGGAAGACGACGCCCTCGCTGCGCAATTTATCTATCCAGGCGTCGAGGTCGGTAACGCTCAACGCGATGTGATCCTGCAATTGGCCGCGCGAGCCCACGAGCGGCGTATCGCCCTGGTTGGCGTACCAGATCAGCGCCACGTCGCCGAATTCGACGCCGGCCCGAGGTGAGCGGTACATTCCTTCGCGATTGAGCGCCGGCCAGGTGCGGTCGGCGCCGCGCGGCACCTTGCAGTCGGCCTCGGTTACCGGCGCGCCGCCCCAGCCGGCCCGCGGCGGCGCATTCAGATGCTTCTGATACCACAGCTGCGCACACAGCGGGTCTTCTTGGTACAGATGCACGTGATTGAAGCGATCGGCCGGATGGTCGCCGGCGTACTCGACGAGGGCGTCGTCCGGGCCCTTCATATAGGCGAAACCTCCGCCTCCGGCCGGTCCGAGGCCCTTCTGCCTCGCCTCGGCAATCTGCGCCTTGGTCAACCCCAGCACGCCGCCCTGGCCCGGCCAGGTGTCGCTGCTGATCAGCACCGAGCCGCCTTCCTCGCTCGTGTAGAGCGGTAATAGCTCGACCTCCGGTCGGGTCTTGTAGGTTTCGAGACTGCGGCGCGAGTCGGTGACGTGCCAGCCAAAGTGCCAGATCGCGCTTTGCGACTCATTCGTCGGCGGCCGGTCGACCTTGTCGAACAAGACCATGACGTCATTCGGCGATTTGAGCGCTGCGAAGCCGCCCCAGCTCCCCTTGGAGGTGCTCGGAAACTGCCGCGTATAGAAATCGATCGCGGCATCCGGATCGGCCGAGTTCAGATGCAGGTGATGAAATTTCGGGGTCGGCAACATGACAGTGCG
>VAZT01000160.1 GCA_005884825.1 Alphaproteobacteria bacterium | reverse complement strand
CGCCGGCGATGAAATTTTGCACCATCTGCGCCGTGACCGCGGCGGGATAAGCCGAAACGCCGCGCGCGGCCACCCCGTGATTGGCGGCGAACACCAGTGTCCGCGGCTGGTCGAGGCGAGGCGGGTGTGTGGCCTGCCATGTGGCGAGCCAAATCGCCAGCTCTTCGAGGCGGCCGAGAGAACCGGCCGGTTTCGTCAGTTGCGCCTGGCGCGCGGCCGCCGCCGTCCCGGCGGTGAGGTCGGGCCCTGGGAATTGGGACAGCAGCGCGCGGATTTCGTCCAGATTTGCGGCTGGATCGGCCATGCAGAGGTTCCCCTGACGCGAACGCGGCAATCTAGGTTAGTGCTCGACGGCCAGAGCGAACACCTCAGCCACGTCATGAGGGACGGGGTGTTTTACCAAGGAGATACCGGGTTAAGCCGCCTTTTCGAGCTCGCGCAAGACGGTGTCACCCATGACGCGCGTCGAAACGCGCGCGGTATTGGGCTGCACGATGTCGCTAGTCCGCACACCGGAGGCCAGCGCCCGCCGCACCGCATCCTCCACGAGATCGGCCTCTTCCGCCATATCGAAGGAATAGCGCAGCATCATCGAAAAGGAGAGGATGCAGGCGAGCGGGTTGGCGATGTCTTTGCCGGCGATGTCCGGCGCGCTGCCGTGGACCGGCTCGTAGAGCGCCTTGCGCCGGCCGCCCGCATCGGGAGCGCCGAGCGAGGCCGAAGGCAGCATGCCGAGCGAGCCCGTCAGCATTGCGGCGCAATCGGACAATAAATCGCCGAACAGATTACTGGTGACAATGACGTCGAACTGCTTCGGGTTGCGGACCAGCTGCATCGCGCAATTGTCGGCATACATGAAGGAGAGCTCGACATCCGGGTAATCCGCGTCGCGAACCCGTTGCGCGACCTCGCGCCACAACCCGCCCGATTCCATGACATTGGCCTTGTCGACCTCACAGACCCGGCGGCTGCGCTTTCTCGCCAGATCGAAGGCGGCGCGCACGACGCGTTCGATTTCGGCTTCGGTATAGACTTCGGTATTGATCCCGCGCCGGCTCCCGTCCGGCAATGTCTCGACCCCGCGCGGCTCACCAAAATAGATGCCGCCGGTCAATTCCCGCACGATCATCAGATCGAGGCCGGCAACAATCTCACGCTTCAGGCAGGAGGCATCCGCGAGCGCGTCGAACACCACCGCCGGGCGCAGGTTGGCAAAGAGGTCCAATTCCTTGCGGAGCCGCAGGATGCCGCGCTCGGGACGCAGCTCGAACGGCAACGTGTCCCATTTCGCGCCGCCCACGGCGCCGAACAGCACCGCGTCGCTGGCGGCCGCCTGGGCCAAGGTCTCGTCGCTCAACGGAACCCCGGATTCATCGAGGGCGGCACCGCCGACGGGGCCCTCGGTGATTTCGAAGCTGGTCAAATGGCGCCGGTCAAAAAATTCGATTACGCGCAACGCCTGGCGCATGATTTCGGGCCCGATGCCGTCGCCCGCGAGCACGAGCACCTTGCGATTGGATGCGCGGGTCTGCGCCACCGCTTAGGTCCTCGGTTGGGTCATGCCGAACTGCCACGGACGCGCCAGCCGCGCCTTTTCCTCATAGACGCCGATTTCCGCGCTCTTCTGCTCGGTGAGGCCGATATCGTCGAGTCCGTTCAGGAGGCAATGCTTGCGAAATGCATCCAGCTCGAAATGCACCTTATCGCCGTCGGGCCGCGTGATTGTCTGAGTTTCGAGATCGATCGTCATGACTGCGTTGGCGCCTTTCCTGGCGTCTTCCATCAATTCGTCGACGATTTCCTTGTGCAAGGCGATCGGCAGGACGCCGTTCTTGAAACAATTATTGTAAAAAATGTCGGCAAAGCTTGGCGCAATGATGCAGCGGATGCCGAAATCGAGCAGCGCCCAAGGGGCATGCTCGCGGCTCGACCCGCAGCCGAAATTGTCGGCGCCGATCAGGATCTTGGCGTTGCGGTACGGCGCCTGGTTAAGCACGAAATCCGGGTTCTCCGACCCGTCGGCACGAAACCGGATTTCCTGGAACAACCATTGCGACAGCCCGGTACGCTTAATGGTTTTCAGATAGATCGCCGGAAAGATCTTGTCGGTATCGAGATTGATAATCGGCAATGGCGCCGCGACCCCGGTCAGCTGAGTAAATTTTTCCATATCAGGCTCTCAGGATGAGGTTTTTTCTTCATGCCGGCCGTCAGTGCAGCTCTGCTCACCCCAATTGACGTACGTCGGCGAGGTGGCCGGTAACGGCGGCGGCGGCGGCCATGGCCGGGCCCATCAGATGGGTTTTGGCGTTTTTGCCCTGGCGGCCTTCGAAGTTGCGGTTCGAGGTCGAGGCGATGCGCTCTCCGTTCATCGCTTTGTCGTCGTTCATCGACATGCACATCGAACAACCGGCATCGCGCCACTGAAACCCGGCTTCCAGGAAGACGCGGTCGAGACCTTCCTCCTCGGCCTGGTGCTTGACGTGGCCCGACCCCGGCACCACCAGCGCGGTGACCCCGTCGGCGACCTTGCGTCCTTTCGCGATGGCCGCAGCCGCCCGCAGATCCTCGATGCGGCTGTTGGTGCACGAGCCGATGAACACGCGCTGCACCGGCACCTCGGTCAGCAGAGTGTTGGGTTTGAGCTGCATGTATTGCAGGGCACGCTCGACTGCTGCCCGTCTTAGAGGGTCATCGATCCGGGCGGGATCGGGCACCCGGCCGGTTATCGGGGCCGCCTGCTCCGGGTTGGTGCCCCAGGTCACATGCGGCGCGATGTCGGCAGCGTCGAGATGCGCCTCCTTGTCGTATTTGGCGCCGGGATCGGAGGGCAGGGTCCGCCAATAGGCGACCGCCTGCTCCCAGGCGGCGCCCTTCGGCGCAAAGGGCCGCCCCATCACATAGGCGATGGTTTTCTCATCGGGCGCGACGAGCCCGGCGCGGGCACCGGCTTCGATTGACATGTTGCACACCGTCATCCGGCCTTCCATCGACATGTCGCGGAAGGTGCTGCCGGCATATTCGAACACATGCCCGGTGCCGCCGGCGGTGCCGATCTTGGCGATGATCGCCAGGATCACGTCCTTGGGGCTGACCCCGGCGCCGAGCGCGCCGTTGACCTCGATCAGCATATTCTTGGCCGGCGCCTGGATCAGGGTCTGGGTCGCTAGCACATGCTCGACCTCGGAGGTGCCGATGCCAAAAGCGAGGGCGCCCATCGCCCCGTGCGTCGCGGTGTGGCTGTCGCCGCAAACGATCGTCATGCCTGGCTGAGAGAGGCCCTGCTCCGGTCCGATGATGTGGACGATGCCCTGGTCGATGCTGTCGATCGCGAAGTACGGGACTCCGAATTCCCTGACGTTGCGCTCGAGCACGTCGACCTGCAGCTTCGACTCGTGATTGGCGATACCGGCGACACCGGCCGCCCGGTTAGTGGTCGGAATGTTGTGGTCGGCGACCGCCATCGTCGCGTCGGGCCGGCGAACCTTGCGGCCGGCGAGCTTGAGCCCTTCGAAGGCTTGCGGCGTCGTGACCTCGTGGATCAGGTGAAGATCGATGTAGATCAGGTAGGTGCCTTCGCCCTGCGGGGCGATGACATGGCTTTCCCAGATCTTGTCGAAGAGCGTGCGCGGCTGGGCCATGGCTTCGGTCATTCCGATTGGTTGCTTTCTTCGACCGCGCCGGCCATCTCGGGGGCCGGTTCGGTTTGGGGTTGTGCACTTGCGCCCGCCCGTTTGGCGCCGGGCCGTGCGCTGTCGCGGGCGCGTTCGGTGATGCGCGCCGCCTTGCCGGTGAGGCCGCGCAGGTAATAAAGCTTGGCGCGCCGCACCACGCCGCGGCGCACCACATCGATCGACGTAATGCGGGGCGAATATAGCGGGAAGATACGCTCCACCCCCTCGCCGTATGAGATCTTCCGCAACGTGAAATTCGAGTTCACTCCGGCGTTCTTGCGGCCGATGCAAACGCCTTCGAACACCTGGATGCGCTCACGTTCGCCTTCGACGACTTTGACGCCGACCCGCAACGTGTCGCCGGGCTGGAACTCCGGGACGGGCCGGATGGCGGCCAGCTTTTCGACCTGCTCCTGCTCGAGCTGCTGCAGAAGGTTCATCACTCCACCTCTCGATCTCTATCGTGTTCGGCGGCCGGGTCCTGCACTGCCAGGCGGCGCTCCCACAAATCCGGTCGGCGTTCGCGCGTCAAGCGCTCCGCCTCGGCCCGGCGCCAAGTCCGGATGCGTCCGTGATCGCCCGACACGAGCACCTCTGGCACCGCGCGCCCTTGCCATAGCTGCGGACGAGTATATTGCGGGTATTCGAGCAGACCCTCGGCGAAACTCTCCTCGGCGAGCGCCTCGCCACGTCCGACGACACCCGGCAACAATCGCACGCAGGCGTCGATCAACGCGATCGCCGCGGGCTCGCCGCCCGATAGCACAAAGTCGCCTAGGCTTACCTCCTCGATGCCGCGCGCCTCGAGCACACGCTCGTCCACACCCTCGAAGCGGCCGCAGATCAGGCGCACACCCGGCATTTCGGCGAACTCGCGCACCCGCTGTTGGTCGAGTCGGCATCCGCGCGGCGACAACAGGATCAGCGGTCCCACCCCGCCTGCGCCGGCGATTGCAGCGTCGAGCACGTCCGGCCGCATGACCATACCTGGCCCGCCGCCAAACGGCGCGTCGTCGAC
>VAZT01000159.1 GCA_005884825.1 Alphaproteobacteria bacterium | reverse complement strand
TCAAGAGCTTCGCCTCCGCTGGAAAGAAGACCGCTGTGGTGTCGACAATAAACGGCGACGCCAATGTGCCTTTCTACAAGGAGCTCGCCAACGCCGGCATCAAGGCGTCCGATATTCCGGTCGTCGCATTCTCGGTCGGTGAGGAGGAACTGGCCGGCATCGATACGAAAAACCTCGTAGGGCATCTGGCGGCGTGGAATTACTTCGAGTCGGTCAAGAACCCGACCAACGAGGCTTTCATCAAGCAGTGGCACGACTTCATCAAGAACCCGAAGCGCGTCACCAATGACCCGATGGAGGCTCACTATATCGGGTTCAAGATGTGGAAGCAGGCGGTCGAGCAGGCGGGCACAACCGATGTCGATGCGGTTCGGCAAGCGATGTACGGCCAGAAAGTCAAGGCGCCGAGCGGTTTTGTCGAGGTCATAAACACCAACCATCACCTCTCAAAGCCGGTCATGATCGGCGAGATCCAGGGGAATGGGCAATTCGACGTCGTTTGGCAGACCAAGGACGCAATCAAGGCGGACGCCTGGAGCCCCTACCTCGCAGAGGATAAGGGCAAGGTCGCCGACTGGACTTTTCCCTGGGTCTGCGGCAACTGCACTTCACCCAAATACACGGACTAAGCGGACCGGGGGAGGCGGTGTCACCCTCACCCACCTCGCTGCGCTCGACATCCTCTCCCGCATTGCGGGAGAGGGGCGACCAAGCTTGCTGGACTTGGTGGGTGAGGGCCACGGCGATCACACGAGCTGCTCGGGCGACCGCGATAGTATTGACCCTTCTTTCCGCGGCATTACCGGCGCGCGCGGACGAGTTCGCAACTCTTGTCTCCGCTCTCGGGGCTGACAGCTTTGCCGAGAAAGAGCAGGCGATCACTGCGCTCGGTAAGCTCGGTGACGGGCGAGCCGTCACAGTTCTTACCTCTCTGAACGACGGCCGCCTGCTCAAAGCGCCGGATGGCCGCGTTCTGGTCTCCGAGGCGACAAAGCTCCTGGACCCACTGACCGGGGCCGATGCCCCCGATCTGAAGGCGGACGCGCTCGACCGAATCCGGGTCAACAACCGCCTTCGCGGCACAATACAGGGCGCGCTCGGCGGGCTGATCTTGTTTAGCGCCGATCCCGCTGCCCGGCTCGCCGCGGCTCAGGACGCGCTGCGATACCCATCGGCCGACGAGGCGGCCTTGCTGGAAAAAGCCATCGCGGTCGAAAAGGATCCTGAGATTCGCGCGGCGATGGAGCAGAGCCTCGCGGCGGCGAGGCTCGTCTCGGGAACCAAGCAGGAAAGGCTCGCCGCGGCGCGTAGGTTAGGCACGACCACCGACCCGCAAATCAAGAATCTGCTCGACGAGGTCCGCGCCGCACCCGATACCGACCGCGAGGTGCGCCAGGCGGCAGAGGCCGCGCTTGCTTCGATCAACAACCGCCTCTGGCTGGTTGGCCTCGTCGCCAATTTATTTCAAGGCATCAGTCTCGGCAGCATTTTGCTGCTCGCCGCGATCGGACTCGCGATCACGTTTGGGGTCATGGGCGTCATCAACATGGCGCATGGCGAAATGATCATGCTTGGCGCCTATGCGGCCTATGTCTGCCAGCAATTTTTCCGCGCGTTTCTGCCGCCCGGGTGGATCGACGCCTACCTCGTCCTCGCGGTGCCGGTGGCGTTCTTGTTTGCCGGGGCAGTTGGCGTAGTGCTGGAACGCAGCGTCATCCGCTTTCTGTACGGCCGCCCCCTCGAAACCTTGCTCGCCACCTGGGGGGTCAGTTTGATCCTGCAGCAGGCAGTGCGGTCGATTTTCGGCTCGCCGAACAAGGCGGTCTCCAACCCGAGCTGGATGACCGGCGGCTTCGACCTGATCGGCGGCTTCACCGTTACTTGGAACCGCGTCGTCATCATTCTTTTCTGCTTTGTCGTCCTGGGGGTGCTGGCGCTCATACTCAACCGCACCAGCTTTGGGCTGCAGATGCGCGCGGTTACGCAGAACCGCCCGATGGCCTCAGTCATGGGCATTCGCACAGCGCGGATCGATGCGCTGACCTTTGGGCTCGGTTCAGGGATTGCTGGGATGGCCGGGGTAGCGCTTAGCCAAGTCGGCAATGTCAGCCCCAATCTCGGTACGATCTATATCGTCGATAGCTTTCTCGTCGTCGTGTTCGGCGGGGTAGGCAACTTGATGGGGACCTTGGTCGGCGCGCTGTCGCTCGGCATCGTGAACAAATTTCTCGAACCTGCCGCCGGGGCGATCCTTGGCAAAATCATCATACTGGTCGCGATTATCCTCTTCATTCAGCGGCGGCCGCGCGGTCTCTTCGCGCTCAAAGGCCGCACCGCAGAGGCCTGAGCGGTGTCGGAACTGCCCCGGGGCCAAAGGAACAGCGCATGGGGTCCAGGGTTCTGGGCTGGCTTTGTCGCTTGCGCAGTCGTCCTCGCCCTGGCGGTGCCGATCCTTAATCTTTGGGTGCCGTCGAACTCGGCTGTCGCACTGCCCGATTACCTGGTTCCGCTTCTTGGCAAGTATCTCTGCTACGCACTCCTGGCGCTGAGCCTTGATTTGGTCTGGGGCTATGCGGGGATATTGAGCCTCGGTCACGGCGCCTTCTTCGCGCTCGGCGGCTACTGCATGGGCATGTATTTGATGCGGCAGATCGGCACGCGGGGCGTGTACGGCAATCCTCTGCTGCCCGATTTCATGGTGTTTCTCAATTGGAAGGAGCTGCCCTGGTTCTGGTGGGGGTTCGACCATTTTTCCTGGGCTGCGGCGATGATTGTGCTGGTTCCCGGAATGCTCGCTTTGGTGTTCGGCTGGCTCGCCTTCCGCTCGCGCGTCACCGGGGTCTATCTATCGATCATCACGCAAGCGATGACCTATGCGCTGATGCTTGCTTTCTTCCGAAACGACATGGGGTTCGGCGGCAATAACGGGATGACCGACTACAAGGACATCCTGGGCTGGGACTTGCATCAGCCGAGCACCCGGCTCGGCCTCTATCTCGTGTCCACGACGGCGCTCGGCGCCGGGTATCTGTTGTGCCGGTTCGTCACGATTTCAAAGCTCGGCCGGGTGCTGCTGGCATTGCGCGATGCCGAAAGCCGGGTGCGCTTTCTCGGCTATTCGGTCACCAACGCAAAGCTCTTTGTCTTCACGCTGTCGGCTGTGCTCGCCGGCATTGCAGGCGCGCTTTATGTCCCGCAGGTCGGGATCATCAACCCGAGCGAATTCTCTCCCGGCAATTCGATCGAGATTGCGATCTGGGTGTCGGTCGGCGGCCGCGGGACGTTGTCGGGAGCGATCGTCGGCGCGGTGCTGGTCAATCTGGCCAAGACTTGGTTGACCGGAGCGGCGCCCGAAACCTGGCTCTTCGTCCTCGGCGCATTGTTTGTCGCGACGACCCTGGTCATTCCGCGTGGGATCGTCGGCCTGCTGCACAGTGCCCGCTGGGTCCGGCCGCGCGCGACGGCTCCGCTTCCCGCCGGGGAGTAGGCATGAACACCGCGACGGCGGCGGTCGACACGCTCCTCTATCTCAACGGGGTCACCGTCAGCTTCGACGGCTTCAAGGCATTGAACGAGCTCTCGCTGATTGTCGAGGAAGGCGAATTGCGCACCATCATCGGTCCGAACGGCGCCGGCAAGACGACCATGATGGACGTCGTGACCGGCAAAACTCGGCCCGATGCTGGCGAAGTGTTCTTCCGGGGCACGGCGGATTTGAGCCGCCTCGACGAGGCCGCGATCGCCAATCTCGGCATCGGCCGCAAATTTCAGCGGCCGACGGTATTCGAAAACCTGACCGTGCTGGAGAACCTCGAGCTTTCGCTGGATGACAGTCGCGGGACCTTACGGACCCTGTTTGCCCAGTTGAGCCCGGATCGCCGCGACCGCATCGATGACACCCTGGCCCGTATCGGGTTGACCGCGCAGCGCGCTCAATCAGCCGGCGCGCTGAGCCATGGCCAGAAACAATGGCTCGAGATCGGCATGCTGTTGATCCACGACCGCTCTCTATTGCTCCTCGACGAGCCGGTCGCTGGCTTGACCGACCGGGAGACCGAGCAGACGGCCGAACTGATACTCGATCTTGCCAAGGACCGAACGATCGTTGTCGTCGAACACGACATGGCCTTTGTCCGCAGTCTCGGGGCCAAGGTGACGGTCCTGCACGAAGGATCGGTCCTGGCCGAGGGCTCGATCGACCATGTTCAGAACGATCCGCACGTCATCGAAGTCTATCTCGGCCGCTGAACGATGCTGTCGGTCGAAGCGATCGATCTCTACTATGGCGCGAGCCACACCCTGCGCCGCGTCAGCCTGACCGCCAAAAAGGGTGAGGTGACCTGCATTCTCGGCCGCAACGGCGTCGGCAAGACCAGCCTCCTGCGAGCGATTTTCGGTATGCAACCGATTCGCTCCGGCCGCATCCGCTGGGAGGACCGGATCTTGAACGAACTTCCGCCGCATCAGCGCGCGCGGGCGGGGCTGGCGCTAGTACCGCAAGGCCGCGAAATCTTTCCGCGGCTGACGGTGCTCGAAAACCTCGAAACCGGCTTTGCGCCGCTGCCCCGCAGCGGGCGCACGATCCCGGACGAAATCTTCGCTCTTTTTCCCGTTCTAAAGGAGATGCTGCACCGCCGCGGCGGTGACCTCTCCGGCGGTCAGCAACAGCAGCTGGCGATCGGCCGAGCCCTCGTCACCCGCCCGCGCCTGTTGATCCTCGACGAACCGACCGAGGGGATCCAACCCTCCATCATCAGGGATATCGAACGCGTTATCCGCTCGCTTGCGGCGCGCGGCAACATGGCCATCCTGCTGGTCGAGCAATATTTCGAATTCGCCCGCGACCTTGCCGCTTCATACCTGGTCATGCAGCGCGGCGAGATGGTGCTCTCCGGCCGCCGCGAAGAAATGGACGAGGCGGCGGTGCGCAGCTACCTCATGGTGTGATGCGGAAGCCGCGTAAGAGGGCAAGGCGGATCTCCCCACCCTATCCCCCTTCGAGTTTGGGGATGAAGAAGACTTCGCACCCCTCCCGGATCGGCTGAAAATAGGCGGTCTCGTGGATGGCGCCGTCGATTGCGACGGTGGTTTCCTCTTCGAGGTGTTCGCCGAGGCCGGGGTAGAGGCGGTCCATTTCCTTGATGACGCCGCGCAGGTTTCTGGCCTCGACTGTGAATTCGCGCACGCCGCCGGTGTAGCGGCGGCTGAACCCGCTCGTGAAGACAACCCGCGCGGCCACTGCTCTATTCCTCCCAAGCCCTCACCCACCCAGGCCCTGGCGGGCTGGGTCCCCCCTCTCCCGCGGTGCGGGCGAGGGGCTTGATGCGTACAACGAGATAGCCCCTCTCCCGCAATGCGGGAGAGGGTGCCGAGCGTCGCGAGGCGGGTGAGGGTCTCACGGCGCTCATCGCTAGTCGTCCGCCTGAGCTTGGTCGAGGGCGGCGCGCACTTTGGGCGGCGACATCGGCAGTTCGGTCAGGCGGCGGTGGATCGCGCTGTCGATCGCGTTGGCGATCGCCGCCATCGGCGGCACGATGTTGACTTCGCCAACCCCCTTGGCGCCGTAGGGATGGGCCGGGTTCGGCACCTCGACCATGACCGCCTCGATCATCGGCATGTCGGAGGCGACCGGCACGCGGTAGTCGAGGAAGCCGGCGTTATCGAGCCGGCCCTGCCGGTCATAGATGTACTCCTCGTTGAGCGCCCAGCCGATGCCTTGCGCGACGCCGCCCTGGATCTGGCCCTCGACATAGGAGGGGTGGATCGCCTTGCCGACGTCTTGGGCGGCGACAAAGCGCAGGATCGTCACCTTGCCGGTCTCGGGATCGACCTCGACGTCGCAGAACTGCGTCGAGAAGCCGGGCGCCATGCCGCCGGCATTGACCGAGGCGGCGGCGGTGATCGGGCCGCCCGTCAATGCCTTCTTGGCGGCCAATTCCTTGAACGACAACGGCGCGAAATCGCCGACATTGCTGCTCGCGGGCTTCGCACACCCGTCCTCCCAGACGACACCCTCGACATCGACGTCCCAGATCATCGCCGCCCGGGCGCGCAACTCGTCGACGACCTTCCTGCTGGCATCGACGACCGCCATGCCGGTCGCGAAGGTGACGCGCGAGCCGCCGGTCACATGGGTGTAGCCGACCGACGAGGTATCGGCGACGATCGAGCGGATCTGGTGGTAGTCGATCCCCAAGGTCTCGGCGGCCATTAGCGCCATCGAGGCGCGCGAGCCGCCGATATCGGGACTGCCGGTCGCGATGATGACAGTGCCGTCCTCGTTGACCTGCACGCTCGCGCTCGATTCGCCGCCGCCGTTGAACCAATAGCCTGAGGCGACGCCGCGGCCCTGGTTGGGCCCCAGCGGGGTCTTGTAGGCCGAGTGATTGACCAATGCCTCGAGGGTCTCGGCATAGCCGCCATGGCCGAGCTTTGGCCCGTAGATCATCGGCGTGCCGGCCCGCGCGGCGTTCTTGAGCCGGAACTGCAGCGGGTCCATACCGATTTTCTTCGCCAGCATGTCGAGGACGCTCTCGGCCGCAAAGGCCGAGATCGGCGAGCCCGGCGCCCGGTAGGCGGCCGTGAAGATGCCTTCTGCGGCGGTAATCGTGCCGTCCTTCTTGACGCCAATCTTGACCCACATCGAACCGCCCGAGGTCGGACCGGTGGCCTTGAACGTCTCCTCGCGGCTCATCACGATCTTGACCGGCCGCCCGGACTTTTTGGCCAGCGCCGTCGCGACCGGTTCGAGATAGACGACGGTCTTGCCGCCAAAGCCACCGCCGATCTCGGCTGGCGTCACGTGTACATCCCCGACTGACATGCCGAGCAATTTGGCGGTCAATGCACGAACGACGAAATGCCCCTGACTCGAAGCCCAGATCTCGGCCTTGCCGTCGTGGTCGAAACGCGAGGCGCAGGCGTGCGGCTCGATATAGGCCTGATGCACCGCCGCGGTCTTGAACTCCTTCTCGACGATCACATCGGCCTCGGCAAAGCCGGCATCGATATCGCCGATCTTGAACTCGACCCGTTTGGCGATATTCGACGGCTTGGTCGGCGCCGGCTCGACGCCGCGCGTGATCATGTCCTCGAAAAGGAGCGGCGCGTCAGGCTTCATCGCCTCATCGACGTCGATGACGTGCGGGAGGACCTCGTAATCGATCTCGATCAGCGAGGCGGCTTCTTCGGCGACGGATTTGCTGATCGCCGCTACGGCGGCGACCGCGTGGCCTTCATAGAGTGCCTTCTCCCGCGCCATCACGTTGCGCGTGATATGCCAGAAGTTCTGCGCGACGCGCTCAGGACCGACATATTCGAATTTGTGATCGGGGAAGTCCTTAGCGGTGACCACGGCCTTGACGCCCGGCAGCGCCTCCGCCTTCGAGGTATCGATCGAACGGATGCGGGCGTGGGCGTGCGGCGAGCGGATGACCTTGCCGTAGAGCGTGCCGGCCGTTGCGAAATCCGCGCCGTACATCGCACGCCCCGTGACTTTCGGCACGCCGTCCGGCCGGATCGGCCGAGTCCCAACCCACTTGAACCGCGTCGGCGCAATATCGTTCACCGCACCCTCCACTCGTCTGGCCAATCTGTTATGCATTACCGTCGCGCGACGGCGCAGGAAATGCAAGACCGACGGAGGAAATCATGGCTCTGGAAGTAAGGCGGATCGTCACCGGGCACGACCCGAACGGCAAGGCTGTCGTCAAGACCGACGAGCGGCTGCAGGCGGTCAGCCGTCTCGGGCGGCCGCATATCGCCGGCTGCGAAATCTGGTCGACCGACAAGATGCCGGTCGACAATTCCTCGAACGAGGCCGAGGCAGCGCAGCGTGCGGGCTTTGTCAAGCGGTATAATTACGTCGGCACCGGGCAGGGCACGGTCATCCGCATCACCGAATTCGCGCCCGGCGCGCCCAAATTCATGCACCGCACCGAAACGCTCGACTATGCGCTCCTCCTTTCGGGCGAGTGCGATCTCGAGCTCGACAGCGGCGAAATCGTGCACATGGAGCCCGGCGACATCGTCGTACAGCGCGGCACGATGCACGCCTGGGTAAATAACGGGCCGGCGCCTTGCGTCTTCGCCTTCATCCTGATCGACGCCGACCCGGCCAAGCTCGCTGGCCAGGAACTCCGCACGCACTTCCCGGCCCCGTGAGCCGGGGCGATACTACGTCTCGGCCAGGTCGAGCCGCCGCTCGATCCGATCGAGGCGATCGTGCATGCGGTCGAGGCGCAGCCCCATCTCGGCAATTTCGC
>VAZT01000158.1 GCA_005884825.1 Alphaproteobacteria bacterium | reverse complement strand
CGCCGAAATATTGCAGCACGTCCTCCGGCCATTGGTTTGCCTCGGCCAGCAGCACGCGGTCGCCGTAGCGCATGTCGAGTTCACGCCGCAGTCGGCGCAGCACCTCATGCGTCTCGGGGAGGTTCTCGTTGATCGTTCCTTCGCGCTCGATCAGGTATGGCACTGCGTCGAGCCGCATGCCGTCGACCCCGAGGTCGAGCCAGAACCGCATCACGTCGACAACTGCTCGGAAGACGCGCGGATTGTCGAAATTCAGGTCTGGCTGATGCGAGTAGAAGCGGTGCCAGTAGTACGCCTGAGCCACGGGGTCCCAGGCCCAGTTGGATTTTTCCGTATCGACGAAAATGATGCGGGTTTCCGAAAACTTCTGGTCAGTATCGCTCCACACGTAAAAATCGCGCAGCTTCGAGCCCGGCTTCGCCCGCCGCGCGCGCTGGAACCACGGATGCTGATCAGAAGTATGGTTGATGATCAGCTCGGTGATGACCCGGATATCACGCCGGTGCGCCTCTCGTATGAAGGCCTTGAAATCGGCCATCTTGCCGTATGACGGATTGATGTTCTTGTAGTCGGAGATGTCATAGCCGTCATCGCGCAACGGCGAGGGATAAAACGGCAGCAGCCATAGTGTCGTGACCCCGAGATCCTGCAGATAATCCAGCTTGTGGCGCAATCCTTCGAAATCGCCGATTCCGTCATTGTCGGCATCGAAAAAGGCCTTCACGTGCAGCTGATAAATGATCGCGTCCTTGAACCACAGCGAGTCGGATGCCGCCGTGCGCGCGATTGCGCCGCTGTCGGGCGCCGGACGGGTCAAATCGTTTAGCAGTGTCATTTGGCTAGGCTGATCGAAATAGTGCATCCATTAACTGGAGCCTCTAATCCTGAAAAAGGGCCGAAATCGGGCCTGTCGAGAAGGGGCACCGCACCGACCGGTTTATTCGTTAATCCGATGCGGCTGTCGAAGACAGAAAACCAAAGCGGGATTGATCGCGGGTTCGAGATGAAAGCGCTGGTAAGCACCGCGGCAAGCGACAGCACGACCTGTAAACGCCTCCTCGAGCGAGTATGCCGCATCGGCCGGAATTCCGAGTTCGGCAAGCGGCAGCTCGACGGTATCCTCGTGCGCACCGTGCGGATCGAGATTGACGACGATGATCACGACGTTGCCCCGGTCCGAGGAGATCTTTGCATAAGCCAGAATGTTCGGGTCGTTGCAATTTAGAAAGCGCAGGTTAAGAAACTCCTGCAAGGCCGAATTATTGCGTCGGAAACGGTTGAGAACGGCGATATCTTCCTTGATGTTACCGGCGCGGTCCCAGTCCCACACTTTGTATTCGTATTTCTCGGAATGGAGATATTCTTCGCGCCCCGGGATCGGGGTGTTCTCGCACAGCTCAAATCCGTTATAGATGCCGTAGACCGGCGACAAGGTTGCAGCCAATACCAGACGGATGCGGAAAGCCGGCCGCCCTCCCTCTTGAAGAAAGACCGGCAGGATGTCCGGCGTGTTGGTGAAGAAATTCGGCCGAAAATATTCTTTAGCCGGATACGCCGTCAGCTCAGTCAGGTATTCGATCAACTCCGATTTCGTATTGCGCCAGGTGAAGTACGTGTAGGATTGGGTGAACCCGGATTTTGCCAAGGCTCGCATCATCTTGGGCCGGGTGAACGCCTCTGACAGGAAAATCGCTTCCGGGCAGCGCGCTTTGACCTCGCGGATCAGCCACTCCCAGAAAGGCAATGGCTTGGTGTGGGGGTTGTCGACGCGAAAAGTCCGCACACCTTCGCCGATCCAGAACAGGATCGTGTCGCGCAATTCGGTCCACAATCCTTCGCGGTCCGGGTTGTCGAAATCGACATTGACGATGTCTTCGTACTTCTTAGGAGGATTTTCCGCGTATTTGATGGTCCCGTCGGGCCGGAAACGGAACCACTGCGGATGCTCGCGCACCCACGGATGGTCGGGTGCGGCCTGGATTGCAAAATCGAGCGCCACCTCCATCCCGAGCGCCGCGGCGGCACGGACGAATCGGCGGAAGTCGGCAAGTGTGCCGAGCTCGGGGTCGACTGCCCGGTGACCGCCTTCTTCCGAACCGATGGCATAAGGGCTCCCTGGGTCATCCGGCTCGGCAACCGTGCTGTTGTCTTTCCCTTTGCGATTGACCCGGCCGATCGGATGGATTGGAACGAGATAGACGACGTCGAAGCCGAGCCGCGCGATTTCGGGGAGGCGGGCGATACAATCATCAAACGTAGCGCCTTTGCCGGGCTCTATCCCCTGGCTGCGCGGGAACATTTCATACCAAGCGGCAAAGCTTGCCGCCTTGCGGTCGACGACCACGCTCGAAATCGCGCAACATTTTCCGGATACACGCCGCATCTACGCCGCGCGCCTGCGGCAATGCGGCCTCGACGATCTCCCGTCCCTCGACGAGTTCGAGATCGATGTTCTGGCCCGCAGCCAGCTTCTTTTCGGCCTCGTCGCGCCAGCTTTCGAAATGATCGGTCCAGGCCTCGATCGTGTACCGCCACAGGCCGACCGCATCCAGCCGGAAGCGGCCGGCCCAGCGATCATTGTCGAAAAAGACGAGCGGCGCTTCGCGCCAGGCCTCGTCTTCGCGCCGGTATTTTACGACGGCGCGCAGCTTGTCGTGCGCGTCGCGAAACAGGTCGGCCCACACCTCGAACAGCTTGCCGACAATCCGCTTTACGGGATAGCGGCCGCCATCGAGTTCGGGATACACCTCCTCGATCTGAATCCGGTTCTCGCGCCGCCACTCCGGATGCTGCGAGACCGGGGGCTCGGACCGGATCGAACCCGCCGCCCGCAAGACCCGCACCTCAAACGGCGCCACGGCGACAGAGGAGCCTTCGAGTTCGATCTGACTGGTTTGTTGCTCATGCGTGTTGACGAGGATGAAGGCGCGCTCGTCGCCGTCTTCGGCCCGCCGCTCCATCACCAGCAGCGGGTCGGCTTGGTTGCTCAGCCGCCGCAGCGGACCCTCCTCGTTCAGCGCCGGAATCGATTTCTTCATCGCATTGACCTCTGCCACAAAATGGCTGAGATCAAAGCGCTCGGGCTCTGGGTCCTCGTCGGGGTTGGCGACGACATCGAGCCGCCGCGACCAGCCGTAACCAGCCGGTCGGTGTCGTGGCTCTCCGGAAAGCCGATCGACGGCGCGATGTGGCGAAAGTCTTCGTACTGTTCCAGCAGCCAGGGGCTTTCGAAATCCCACCACTTCACGCTGTTGAAGAGATAATCGAAACCGGCGCCGTCGAGCGCAAGGACCGCTTCCTTCGGCGCGCCGAGGTTTTCGGCGCAGAACACCACCTCGGGATCGGCTTCCTTCGCGTCGCCGATCAGGCCGCGCCAGACTTCGGCAGGCACCTTATAGGCCGCGTCGCAACGAAAACCGCCAAAGCCCAAACCGATGTAATGACGCACCAGCTGTTGGAAATAGCCAAGGATCTGACCCCGCTGCGGCGGCCGATAATCGAGTTCGGCGAGATCGCCCCATACCGTCTTTTGCGTGGGGTCGGCAGGATCGGTCGCGAAGGGCGAAACGACATTGCCGCGCGCATCACGGGTGAACCAGTCGGGATTGCTGACGACGAGCTCGCTGTCCTTGGAGGTATGGTTGACGACCAGATCCATGATGACGCGCAGCCCGTGCGCGCGCGCCGCCTCGGTAAAGGCGCACAGAAGATCGTCGTCGTCGCCAGGCTCGCCGCCGCGAAACCGCGGATTGAGCCGGTAATAATCCTTCACCGCGTAGAGGCTCCCAGAAAAACCCGGGTAATGGAACGGGTTCACATAGACGGCATCGAACCCCATCGCCGCGATCCGCGGCAGATGCGTCGCCCATTTCCGGGTGGTGCCGGCCAATGTCGGAAAGAGATTGTATATGCGGAGCCCTTCGCTCATTGCGATAGACCTGAGTTGTCCGGATTGCCCCCGATCCCCGCCATCCTGAGCTAGTAATGGCCTCCCCTTGCGGGAAGTTCCATAGTGGAAAGTTCGATGCGGGCCGGCAGCGGCCGTTCACCGGCCCGGAAGAACCAATATCTCCGGTTCGGCCGGCAACTCCGACCGAGTGAGAACGACCGTGCGAGCCTCCGCGTGCCGCACCGCATAAAAATCCCCGATCCGTGTCAGAAATTTGTCCAAAGTTGCCTGTGTGAAAATGTGCATCGGGATGATGATTTTGGGTTTGATCTGCCGGAGGACTTCGATCATGTCTTCCTGGTTCAAGGTCCAAACGCCATCGACGGGCACCATCACGACGTCGATCGCGCCGAGATCGGCGAGATGGGATGGTGTCAGGGTATGGTGCAAATGACCGAGATGGGCGATGCACAGACCGGCGATGTCGAACACAAAAATCGAGTTGCCATTGTAGCGGGTGCCGCCGAATTCCCGCACATTGGTCGGAACGTTGTGGATGCGCACATCGCGGTACTCGAGGCGATGGGTCGTAACGCCTCCCGCGGGGTCCCAGCCGCGCAATATATATTTGACCCCCGGTTCGACTGCGTCGCTGTAATGCGTCGGATGAGCGTTGTTCATCGTCACAATATCGGGCGTCAGCGGCGCCCGAATCGCGTCGTTGTAATCCGTCACGATCCGAACGCCGGCCGGGCTCTCTATCAGAAAGCTCGCATGGCCAAGAAAGGCGATCGAGACCGCTTCCTCGGCGCCGGCAGCCGCGAGGCGCAGCGGCGCTCCGGCTACGACGCCGGTACACCCTGCCTCCGCTGCCGACGTGATCATGAAGACGAATAGAATGGTCCAGCTGATCAGCTGCGCGGCTCTTCTCGTCGTTCCCGCGAAAGCGGGAACCCAGAGCTTGCCCCTGGCTTGACCGGGGAGCGGCCCGCACCGATATTTCACGCCCTGGGCCCCCGCTTTCGCGGGGGTGACGACGGGGTTCAGAGCACGACCTCGACAAGGAACGGGCCGGGGGTGGCGATCCCCTCGGCGAAGCGGTGGTTGAACGCGTCCATTGTCGTGACCCGCGCGCCGGGGACGCCCATGGAGCGCGCGAGACCGACCCAGTCTAGATCGGGGTGGCCGAGATCGAGCATGTCTAGCGCCTTGCGGCCGGGATTGCCGGCGCCGACATTGGCGAGCTCGCCGAGCAGGATCGCGTAGCTGCGGTTTGAGAACAGCACTGTCGTCACATCGAGCCCCTCGCGCGCCTGCGTCCACAGCGCCTGCAACGTGTACATGCCGCTGCCGTCGCCTTCGAGGCAGATCACCTTGCGGTCCGGGCACGCCACCGCAGCCCCTGTAGCCACCGGCATGCCCATGCCGATTGACCCGCCCATGTTCGAGAGCCAATCGTGCGGCGCCGCCGCGCGGGTCGGCGCAAAAAAGCCGCGGCCGGTAGTGACCGCTTCGTCGACGACAATCGCATTCTCGGGAAGCAGCGCCGCGAGCGACCTGCCGATCGCCTCCGAATTGATCGCTCCGGTGCTCGGCGCGGGCGGGGGATCATTGGATACCGGCGCCGGGGTCGAATGCGCGCCGAGCTCGTCGGCCAAAGCCGCTAGCGCGCCAATCAGATCCTCCTCGGGCCGCGCGAGTACATGGCCGACGGCATCCGGCGGAGACAGCAGGCTCGGCTTGTCGGGATAGGCGAAGAACGCCACCGGCATTTTGGACCCGACCAGGATGATGTGCTTGAGCCCCGTTAGGACCTTGACCGCCTGGTCGACCACGTATGGCACCCGTTCGACGAAAACCCGGCCGCGCCCACGCTGCGTGCGGGCATTGGAACCCTGCGCAATCAACCTCGCTCCGGTTTTCGCCGCGATACGCCCGGCGAGGTCGAGTCCTTCCTGACGCAATGCGCGGCCCGTTACGAGCAAGAGGCACGGCTCGCCCGAGCGCAATACCCGCGCCACCTCGGCGACGGCTTCCGGCGGTACCGGCGCCGGCGGCGCGGCGGGCGACACCTCGACCGGGCCCGAGCCTTCGTTCCACGCCGTGTCGGCCGGTAGGATCAGCATCGCGATCTGCCCCGGTGGGGTGCGTGCCGCGGCGATCGCCGCAGCGCCGTCGGCGGCGACTGAGCGGGCATCGGGCGAGGTCTTCACCCAGCGCGAGAACGGCTTTGCGGCGGTCTCGATATCGGTAGTCAGCGGCGCGTCGTAACGGCGATGGTAGGTCGCGTGGTCGCCGATGATGTTGACCATCGGCGTCATGGCCTTGTTGGCGTTGTGGATATTGGCGAGCCCATTGGCCATGCCGGGGCCGAGATGCAACAGCGTCGCCGCCGGATTTCCGGTCATCCGGGCGTAACCGTCGGCGGCGCCGGTGACGACGCCTTCGAATAGACCCAGCACGCAGCGCATCCCGTCAACCCGGTCGAGAGCTGCCACAAAATGCATCTCCGAGGTGCCCGGATTGGCGAAACAGACGTTTACACCGCCGCCGACCAAAGTGCGCACGAGACTCTCCGCGCCGTTCATGATCTCCTCCGATAGGCGTCGCCGCTCGGGATCGAGCTTTAACATCCCCTGACGCAAACCGGAAGGCATCGAGCGGATCGGACCAGTCGACGCCGCCGGATAGCCGCGCATCTGAGATGAAAAATAGTGCATGTATATGCTTGACGGCGGTGGTCGAATTCGAGATAAACACGCATTAAATTTCCTATGATCACCTTCGACACCGAACCCTCTCGCTATCGCCACTGGCGCCTCTCCTGCGCCGGTGCGGTCGCCACACTGACCTTGGATGTCACGGAGGAAGCCGGATTTTCCCCAGGCTACCGGCTAAAGCTCAACTCCTACGATCTCGGGGTAGATATTGAGCTCCACGACGCGCTCAACCGCATCCGCTTCGAGCATCCCGAGGTGCGGGTCGTGGTTCTGACCAGCGGGAAGGAGCGCGTGTTCTGCTCCGGCGCCAACATCTACATGCTGGGTCAGGCGAGCCACGCCGAAAAGGTCAATTTCTGCAAATTCACCAATGAGACCCGCAACGGCATCGAGGATTCGAGCGCGCATTCCGGCCTCAAATTCCTCGCCGCCATAAACGGTGCCTGCGCCGGCGGCGGCTACGAGCTGGCGCTTGCCTGCGACGAGATCGTCATGGTCGACGACCGGTCGAGCACCGTCAGCCTGCCCGAAGTACCGCTTTTGGGAGTGCTGCCCGGCACTGGCGGCCTGACCCGGCTGGTCGATAAGCGCAAGGTGCGGCGCGATCTCACCGATGTCTTTTGCACCACCGCCGAAGGCGTGCGCGCCGACCGAGCGAAGGCGTGGGGACTGGTCGACCGCATCGCGCCGCCGGCGCGATTCCGGCAACTCGTCGAGGAGCGCTGCCGCGCCTGGGCGGAAGGGAGCGATCGCCCGGCCGAGGCGGCGGGCATTGCCCTCGTCCCGCTCGACCGCGTGATCGGCGAGGGGGGCTATCGTTACCGTTGGGTCGAAGTCGACGTTGAGCCGAAAGAGCGCGTCGCGACCCTGACTGTCATTGGTCCCCGGAGCGAGGAGATTCCTGGCGAGCTTGAGGAGATCGTCAATGCCGGCGCTAGCTGGTGGCCGCTGGCGATGGCGCGCGAGCTGGACGACGCGCTGTTGATGCTGCGCGCGAACCATCGCGAAATCGGAACTCTGGTGCTGAAGACCCGCGGCGCAATCGATGGCGTGCTGGCGGTCGACAGCGCGATGATCGGCAACCAAGGCCACTGGTTCGTGCGCGAGACGGTCGGGTTCCTGAGGCGCACCCTGCAGCGGCTCGATGTCTCCTCGCGCAGTCTCTTTGCGGTCATCGATCGGGGCTCGTGCTTTGCCGGAAGCCTGTTGGAGCTGAGCCTCGCCGCCGATCGCAGTTTTATGCTGGCGGAGGGACCGCAAATCGCGCTGAGCGGGCTAAATTTCGCCGGTCTGGAAATGGTAAACGGTCGCTCGCGGCTTGTCACCCGCTTCAACGATGAACCCGCCGCGGCACTCAAGCGGGTCGTCGCCGAGCCGCTCGACGCCAACGCCGCGCTCGAGCACGGTCTCGTCACCTTCACGCCTGACGACCTCGATTGGCAGGACGAAGGTATTCGGCCGGCTTTCGGCTTGGCAGAACTGGATCTTTACGCGTCCTAACGCGACCGGTGAGCAGGGCGCGCTGAAGCGCTACGGCAGCGGCGCACGGGCGCGGTTCCATTGGGAGCGGATATAGGGGGAGGGGATGGCGATCGACTACTACGAACGGATTCCGAACAATGTCGGCCTCGCCGACAATCGGGCGCTGCAGCGCGCCCTCGAACAATGGCAGCCCCGGTTTCTCGATTGGTGGCGCGAGATGGGACCGAGTTCGTTTCGCGGTGCCGACGTGTATCTGCGCACTGCCACGACAGCCGACGAGAGCGGTTGGGCGAGCTATGGCCACATCGCCATGCCGGATTACCGATGGGGGATCTTTCTCGCCTACCCGGTGCCCGATAGACGCATCGGCTTTGGCGATGCGATCGGCGAACCGGTGTGGCAGCAGGTGCCGGGCGAGC
>VAZT01000157.1 GCA_005884825.1 Alphaproteobacteria bacterium | reverse complement strand
ACAAGTCCGGCGATCAGCACCGGGCGGCGCCCGAAGCGATCGGAGATCGGACCATAGACCAGCTGCCCGACGGCAATTCCGGCGAGAAAGAGCGTCAATACCAGCTGGACCGTTCCCGCGGGAGCGGCGAACACCGCGGCCAGCAGCGGCAGCGACGGCACCGGCATGTGCAGCGCCGCCGGCGCGATCGCGGCTACCGCAACCAGAAGGCCGAGGGGTGCCCGGCGGCTCATATACGGGTCTGGCGAGCGTCAACCGGACGAATCAGTACGGCACGGTTCCGCGAACCACGCTGCGGTGCAGGACGCGCCGATGTCGGCCCATGTCGTAATTTGCGACGGCGCGGTGAAGGAGGCAGCGATTGTCCCACATCACCAGATCGCCGATGCGCCACCGATGGGTATAGACGAATTGCGGCTGTGTCGTGTGTTCCAGCAGTTTGTCGAGGAGCGCCCTTCCCTCCGCTTCGGGCATCCCGAGAATGTGCGAGGCATGATTGCCGAGATAGAGCGCCTTCCTGCCGGTCTCCGGATGGGTACGCACCAGCGGATGGTCGACCGGCGGGTGTTCCCGCGCTTCCGCGGGCGAACGCGGACTCGTGCCCGGTTGGCGGGCGCCTGCTCCCCAGTAGAACACCACCCGCAATCCCTCGATCCGCCGTTTTGTCGCCTCGGGCAGCGCGGCATAACCCATGGCTGTGTTGGCAAATTCCGTATCGCCACCGCGCGGCGGCAATTCGACCGCATAAAGCGCGGTCAACATCGGCGGCATTCGGTAGTAACCCTTATCGGTGTGCCAGCGGTAGTTGCTGACCGGCGACGTGGACCGGTCTACGGGATTGCCGTCCTTGTCGAGGTTCGAGATGACGTGAGCGGCGGCATAACGCTTTGGCTGGGCGTTTCGCGCGCCGTGGCGCTCGACCTCCCCGAAATTGGCGATAAAAGCGAACTGCTGCTCCCGGCTCAGCACCTGTTCGGGGAACACCACTACATGATGAACGCGAAACGCGTCTCGGATCTGTTCCAGCCGGTTTGGCGAGAGCGGTGTCGACAGGTCGAAGCCGGTGATCGTGACGCCGCCGGCTTCGGACAACGGCGCGCCGATGGTGCAACTCATTTTCCTCCCCGATTCGAAATTCGTTTCATTTCGCAAATTTGGCCCGCACAACCGAAAAGAAAACGGCGCGCCTCAATAACACCTCATCCGTACGCCTGAAACAGAGGCCGCCGTGCATTCGAGGTTTGGTTTCGGGCGCGGGAACAAAGGTTGAAACGAGGCGTTCGCGCGGGCAACATCGTCTGATCGGGTGTCACCCGGTAAATGGCTTTATCAGAACCTTGATGTCCGAAGCGGTGACCGCGCGCCATGTTGCGCTCGATCTGATCGGTGCGGTGCTTCGCCGCAAGCGGTCGCTCGACGATGCGATCGAAGACAGCTCGGCGATGCATCAGCTGTCCGGCCGCGACCGCGCCTTTGCACGTCTCCTGGTCGCGACGGTGCTGCGCCGGCTCGGCCAGATCGACGCGTTGCTCGCCGATTGCCTCAATATGCCGCTGGCGCCCCGCGCGGCGGTCGTGCAGGACATCTTGCGTCTCGGTGTCGCGCAACTGCTGTTCTTGCGCACCCCGCCGCATGCCGCGGTGGCGACCAGCGTCGATATCGCGCAAAGCTGCGGGTTTGTGTCGCATAAGGGGCTGGTCAACGCCGTATTGCGGCGGTTGAGCGTCGAAGGCGCGGGTCGTGTCGAGGAGCAGGATGCACCGCGTCTCAACACGCCGGATTGGCTGTGGCGGTCGTGGAGCAGAACCTATGGTGAATCGACCGCACGGGCGATCGCCGCCGCACATTTGAAGGAGGCGCCCCTCGATCTGACATTGCGCGACGATGCCGAGACGTGGTGCGCCGCGCTCGACGGGGTCCTGCTGCCGACCGGGACCTTACGCCGGGCTGCCGGCGGCGCCCTCGCGACCCTGCCTGGCTATGCCGAGGGCGCCTGGTGGGTCCAGGACGCCGCCGCGGCGCTGCCGGCCCGGCTGTTCGGCGATATCGCCGGGCGCGAGGTGGTCGATCTGTGTGCCGCACCGGGCGGCAAGACCGCGCAACTCGCGACCGCCGGGGCTCGCGTGACGGCGGTCGACCGCTCGACCCGCCGTCTCGACCGACTGGTCTCCAATCTCCAGCGGCTCGACCTCCCGGTCGAAGCCGTCGGAGCCGATGCGTTGACCTGGCGTCCGCCGCACCCGGTCGAGGCGGTGCTGCTCGACGCCCCGTGCAGCACGACCGGCGCGATCCGCCGCCACCCTGACGTGCCGCATCTTAAATTGCCCGAGGACGTCGCGCGGCTTTCGACGGTTCAGGAGAACCTGTTGCGGGCGGCCGTCGACATGCTCCGGCCCGGCGGCACCTTGGTCTATTGCACCTGTTCGCTGGAGCCGGAAGAAGGGCTGGAACGCATCGAATCGCTGCTCTACGCCGGGCAACCGGTCGAGCGGCGCGAGATTCGTCCAGACGAGGTCGGCGAAAATCCCGAATGGATCACCCAGGAGGGAGATCTGCGGACTTTGCCGTGCCATTTCGGCCAATATGACGGCATCGACGGCTTCTACTGCGCCCGGCTGGTGAAGCTCAGCGCCTAAACGAGGGCGCCGCCGCACCTGACCGTGGCGAGTTGCCTGCCCGCGAACCGCGGCGGCTTGCGGCGGATGGCTTTCCTTGTTACGAAGCCACATGGGGTTTCCTCTCCGGCGAGCCTTTTATAACCGGCCTGCGGCCCGGCCGGCCCAGGCTGGCCAGCGAGGGGCGGTGAGATGACGACAGCCGCCAGCGGACGCGGAAGGGGTACACCACCGATTGCCGGACACCGCTTTGGTTCCGATTCGCCCGGGTTGTTGACTCGGTTGCGGCGGGATGCCCTCCAGGCGCTCGCCGCGGGTCCGTTCTATCGGCACACTTTGATCGGGCGGGTTCCCGCCGATCTCCGACTCAGAATCGCGCAGCGCTGGCCGGGAGATGCGAAGCGCGGCGCAGCGATTGCCGCCGGCGAGATCGAGCTCGCCGGCGAGTTCGTCCGCGCCCCGGCGCCGCGCTGGTCTCCGCCTTCGGCGGGGCAGGAATGGCTCGCCGCATGGCACGGCTTCGGATGGCTCGCCGATGTCGCCGCAGCAGGCGCCGGCGCGCGCGAGGCAACGCGCGATCTGGTGCAGAGCTGGATGGATGAGAATACCGGTTGGAACGGTATCGGATGGCGGTCCGATGTGCTGGCGACGCGGGTCTTTGCCTGGATTGCGCATTTCGACGAGATCGTGAGGCGCGACCAGGAAGATCCGCTGCGCCGTGCAATGTTGACGAGCCTCGTCGCCCAGCTCCGTCACTTGGCGCGAACCGCGTCGTGGGAGGCCGCCGGAGCGGGCCGCGTGCGGGCGCTCAAAGGCCTGATCGCCGGCATGGCGGTGCTGGGCGGGTTCGAGCCGCGCTTGACCAGAGTGCTCAAGAGCCTCGAGCGCGAGTTGTCGGTTCAGATCCTGCCGGATGGCGGGCACCTGTCGCGCAGCCCGTCGCTGCAATTGCAGGTGCTGCAGGATCTGATCGATACGCGCGCTGTATTGCGGTCGGCGCAGATCGACGTCCCGGCCGCGCTCAAAGATGCCATCGAGCGAATGGCGCCGATGCTCCGCTTTTTTCGCCACGGCGACCGCCGGCTGGCGCTGTTCAACGATTCGCTCGAGGAAGACGGGGTTCTTATCGACTTGGTTCTGACGCGGTCCGAGGCCAAGGGGCGCGCGCCGTCGCATGCGCCCGACACCGGCTTCGACCGGCTACAGGCCTTCAAGACCCTCGTTCTGATCGACACCGGAAAACCACCGCCGCACGGCTTCGACGACCACGCGCATGCCGGCCCCTTGTCTTTCGAATTGAGCCATGAGCGCGAGCGGATCATCGTCAATTGCGGCGCCTATCGCGGCCCGAAGCCGAATTGGTGGCGGGTCGCGCGGGCGAGCGCTGCGCATTCGGTCATGGTCGTCGCCGATACCAATTCGGTCGAGATCCGCGCCGATGGCACGCTCGGCCGCACCCCGACCTCGGTTGTTCGCGAGCGTGCGGAGCATGAGGGTCAGCAATGGATGTCCGCAACGCATGACGGGTATCGCGAGCGCTTCGGGTTGATCTATGCCCGCCAGCTGTTTCTCTCCGCCGACGGCGAGGATCTTCGCGGCGAGGACCGGCTGACCGGGCTTCCCGGGGCGGCTTTTGCGGTGCGCTTCCACCTGCATCCCTCAGTTCAGGCCGGGCTGGTCCGGGACGGCAGTGCCGTGTTGCTGCGAATGCCGAGCGGCATCGTGTGGCGGCTGCGCGCCGCCGGCGGCGAGGTGGGTCTTGGGGAAAGCATTTATCTCGGCTCCGGCGAGGCGAGAAGGACGCAGCAAGTGGTGCTGAGCGGGACCGTGCCGCCCGGCGGCGTTACGGTGCGCTGGGCGATTCGCCGAGAGCCGCGCAAATCCATCGCGGACCAGGCCCAGGAGGATCAGTTCCCCCGGGGTCAAGTTTCGGGCGATCAACCTCCCGCCAATCGGGCCGCGCAGGCTTCCTCTCCCGGGGATCAGCCGTCCGGCGATGGGTGAGGCCGCCTGGCCCGTGGCGGTCGCCGTCGCGACCGGCTTGCTGGCCTGCATGACGACCAGGGTTGTCCGAACCGGATCGGCGCCGTCCGGTATTGTGGGAATCGCGTTGGGCGCCGTTTTTCTGGCCGTCGTCTCATGGATCGACGATCTGCACGGGCTTTCGCCGCTCGCGCGGCTGTTGGCGCAGGTCGTCGCCGTGACGATCGGCCTCTCTGCCTTGCCCGAGTGGCACGGCCTGCTCCGGCTCGCCTTGATCGCCCTCGTTTGGCTCTGGTGGATCAACCTCTTCAATTTCATGGACGGTATCGACGGGCTGGCGGCCGGCGAGGCTGCGGCGATCGGCGCCGGTTTGCTGCTGTTCGCGAGCGTCGGCGTCGGTGCGGATCTAGCGTCGCGGGGGCTCGCTGCGGCTGTGACCGGGGCGGCCCTCGGTTTTCTCGTCTGGAACTGGTCGCCGGCGCGGGTTTTTCTCGGCGATGTCGGCAGCGTGCCGCTCGGTTACGTCCTGGGTTTTCTGCTGCTTGGCCTCACGGTTCGCGGAGATTGGAGGATCGCGCTGATCCTGCCGCTCTATTTCCTAGCCGATGCGACGATCACGCTCACACGCCGGCTGCTGCGCGGCGAGCGCGTCTGGCAGGCGCATCGCGAGCATTTCTATCAGCAGGCCGTGCGCCGCGGTCTCGGCCACGCGGCCGTAGTCGAGCGGGTTATCGCCGCCGATCTCATGCTGATCGGCTGCGGCTGGGCGGCAGAGAACGGGTGGAGTGCGACCGCGCTCGCCGCATCAGCCGCGACTGTTGCCATCCTTCTGACGGCGCTCGCCCGCGGCTCTTGAGGGTTGCCGAATCCTCCGAGAGAGCCCTATATCCGCGGCAATGACGGCAAGTTCTCTCCCGATCCGCTGCGCGTTGATTTCGGTCAGCGACAAGAGTGGGATCGTTGCGTTCGCCGAGGCGCTGGCCGCGCGCGGCGTGACGATAATCTCGACCGGTGGCTCGGCGCAAACCCTCGCCGCGGCCGAGATTCCGGTGACTGAGGTGGCGGAGGTCACCGGAATGGCGGAATTCCTCGATGGCCGGGTCAAGACGCTGCATCCGGTCATCCATGCGGGGCTCCTCGCCCGGCGGGACCGTCCGGATCACACCGCGGCACTGGCCCAACGGCAAATTGCGCCGATCGACCTCCTCGTCTGCAACCTCTACCCCTTCGCCCAGACCGTCGCATCGGGCGCGGACCCCGATGACTGCGTCGAGAACATCGATATCGGCGGCGTGGCGATGATCCGCGCCGCCGCCAAGAACCACGACGCCGTCACGGTTGTCACTCACTCGGCAGATTACGGCCGTGTTCTGGCGGAACTGGCCGCCGGCGGTGGGGCGGTCGGCGCAGAAATGCGCCGCGAGCTTGCCCGCAAGGCTTTCGCGCTGACCGCCGCCTACGATGCCGCCATAGCCGAATGGATGGGCCGTGATGAACCGACGTCATTCCCCGAGACCTTGGTCCTCACCGGGCGGCTCGCGGACCGGCTGCGCTATGGTGAAAACCCGCATCAAGCGGCCGCGTTTTACCGCACCGGCCAGAGCCGTCTCGGGGTGGCGAGCGCGCGGCAGCTCCAGGGTAAGGAGCTGTCCTACAATAATTATGGCGATGCCGACGCCGCCTTCGAGCTGGTCGCAGAATTTAGATCGCCTGCCGTTGCGATCGTCAAACACGCCAACCCGTGCGGTGTAGCGATCGGCGCGACCTTGCGCCAGGCCTGGGACAAGGCGCTCGCCTGCGATCCGGTAAGCGCCTTCGGCGGCATCGTCGCGCTCAATCGGTGTCTCGATGGACCGGCCGCCGAGGCGATCGCCCGGCTGCTCATCGAGGTCGTGATTGTCCCCGAGGCCGATGAAGCCGCCCGAGCGATTCTCGCCCGCAGGACAGGGTTACGCCTTCTCGTCACCGAGGAAATGCCGGACCCCGCCGCCGCGGGACGCAGCTTTCGTGCGGTGGCGGGCGGCATGCTCGTCCAGGAGCGCGATCGAGTCTCGGTCGGGCAGCAAGGGCTGCGCAGCGTGACCCGCCGGGCGCCGAGCGAGAGCGAAATTGTCGACCTATTGTTCGCCGACGTTGTCGCAAAGCACGTCAAATCCAATGCGATCGTCTTCGCCCGCGGCCGGGCGACGGTCGGGATCGGCGCCGGTCAGATGAGCCGCGTGGACAGCGTCAGGATCGCCGCCGTGAAGGCGAGCGAGGCGGGCAAATTAGCGGGATTAGCACACTCGCCGACCATCGGCTCGGTGCTCGCCTCGGATGCCTTCTTCCCGTTTGCTGACGGGCTCGAAGCGGCGATCGAGGCGGGGGCCACGGCCGTCATCCAACCGGGTGGGTCGCTGCGCGACAAAGAGGTTATCGCCGCCGCGGACGCCGCCGGTATCGCGATGGTGTTCACCGGCATCCGCCATTTCCGCCATTAGATCCCGGCCCCAATACGCCGCGGAGATTCACCTAAATGACTGCCGTCACGCTGGGGCGCAGCGCGACCTTTCCAAGATCGTGCATCGGGACCGTGTGCGTCTCCCGAGCGGTCCAAGCAGCGACCGATGCAACGACGCGGACCACAAAAGTGACGAGAGCGAGCGGGAGCCAGGCATTTGGTCCAGTCCCTCGGACTGCCGAGGTCATGGCCGGGGCAAACCCGGCGAGAGCAAAGCCGATCTGGGCTCCAATGGCCACTCCCGAGAGCCGTACGCGGGTGTCGAACGTCCGTAAGCGCTCGGTGAGGACGCCAGTCGAGAGTCGTTTACAATGTGTCGTTGGGTCCTGTGCACCGCGTGGTGCATGTTGAGGCTGCAGCCGGTCGCCTCTTCGAGCATCCGGGCGACGAGGACGTGTCGGAGCTGTGGGTTGCGTATCACAGCGCAGCCGATGCATACGCCTATCTGGGAGTCCCCGCAGATGCATTTGCCGCGTGACAGCGGCGGGTTTGAAAGGCGAACACGTCAACCGCATGATAAAGCCGTCTTATCGCTACGAGCGGCGCCCCTGGTTCCCGGCGATGCGCCGCGCCGGGTGGTCAGCGATCTGGGCGAGCACGCCAGCGAGGTAGTGCTGCGGGTTGAGACCGTTGAGCTTGGCGCTTTCGATCAGCGAGGAGATTGCGGCAGCGCGGCGGCCGCCGGCAACGGAACCGGCACAGGGGTAATTCTTTCGTCGAAACAGCGCGCGAGCGCGGCCCAACGCGCTCGCCTATAGCGAAAGCCCCGAGCCCGCTCGGACTTGCGCGAGAGTTGGCGCACGGTGGCGTCGGCCAATGCGTCGGCTTTGACTCGAGCTGGCGCTGCTGCCGTCGCCGGTCTGGCGGTGCGGACGCCAATGGAGCCCGGCATTGCGGATCGCCAGGAACAACAATTTTAGCGCCGCCTCATTGGTCGGGAAGCTGCCGCGCATTTTGATGATCTTGCGCAAACTGCGATTGAGGCTCTCCACCGCATTCGTCGTATAGATCATCTTGCGGATCGCCGGCGGAAAGGCGAATAGCGGTACCACATGCTCCCAGGCCCGCCGCCAAGCTTGGCCGATGGCCGGGTATCGTTTACCCTATTTCGCCTCGAATGCATCGAGCTGGGCCAAGGCGGCCGCGGCGGTCTCCGCCCGGTAGATCGCCTTCAGATCGGGCATGATGTTCTTGCGATCTTTCCACGACACAAAGGCCTACGAATTGCGGATCAAATGAATGATGCAGGACTGCACCGTGGTCTGCGCGAACACCGCACCGATCGCCTCGGGAAAACCCCCCGCTTTCGCGAAGGCAGGCTTTTGAGCCCGTCGACAACCGCGATCAGGACGTCATTGACGCCCCGGGTCTTGAGCTCGTTCTTCAGTTCGAGCCAGAACTTGGCGCCCTCAGTGTGCTCGATCCACAGCCCGAGCACTTCTTCTCGCCCGCGCTGTTGAGAGCGAGCGCGACATAGACGGCCCTGTTACGCACCAGGCCCTCGTCCCGAAGCTTGACCCGCAAGGCGAAGAAAATTACATCGGCGCCCAGCGGGTCGGAAAAGACCTCGCGCAGCCCGAACTCGAGCTTGCGCTCCCGGTGCGGGGATCGGCTATCGTCAGCCGATGAGCGGCGTCGGGAGCAGCAAAATGCAGATCGGGTTTAACCTGCCGATCAGTGGCCCGTTATCGTCGCCCGGCAGCCTGATCCGGATCGCACAGCAGGGTGAGGCGCTGGGTTATGACTATTTGACATTGACCGACCACGTCGTGCTGCCGAACCTGCGGGTGCCGGGCTATCCTTATTCCGAGAGCGGCGAATTCTTCGGGGAGGGCCCGGAACGCCGGCACGAGCAGCTGACCTCAGCAGCCTTCATCGCCGCCAAAACCACCCGGATCCGCCTCGTGCTGGCGGTGATGGTCGTGCCCCACCGGCCGGCCGTGCTCGCCGCCAAGATGCTGTCGACGATCGATGTCCTCTCCGGCGGGCGCCTTGTCGTCGGGATCGGCGCCGGCTGGCTACGGGCGGAATTCGATGCGGTCGTCGGCCCGCCTTTCACCGAGCGCGGCCGGGTGACGGACGAATATCTCAGTGCATTCCGCATCTTGTGGACTGAGGAGGCGCCGTATTTCGAGGGTAGTTGGGTCAAATATGACGGGATCTCCTTCGAGCCCAAGCCCGTGCAAAAGCCGCATCCGCCGATCTGGGTCGGCGGTGAAAGCGGGCCTTCCCTGCGCCGCGCCGCACGGTTCGGCGACGCGTGGTATCCGATCGGCAGCAACAGCAAGCATCTGCTCGACACGCTGTCGCGGTATCGTTCCGGGATCGCCCGGCTGCGCCGGCTGACCTCGGAAGCCGGACGCGAGCCCGCGAGTGTCGCGCTCACCTACCGCGTCAAGCGGTACGGAGAAGCCGTACCGGCAAAGGCTTCCGACGGCGAGCGGCGGCTGTTTTCAGGCAGCACCACCGACATCGTCGCCGATTTGCAGGCCTTGCGCGATCTCGGGGTCTGCGCCGTCGATATCGATTTCGAGCGCTCCGATCCCGAGGATACGGTCGCGGAAATGCGTCGGTTCAAGGAGCAGGTGATATCTCAGCTTTAGTTCCAGGTTCAGCAGATCTCGCTGGCTCGAGTGGTGATCGGCGACAGCGATGGGGCAACCTCGGCCGAAGGCAGATCGCGGATGCCGGGCTGGCGTCGAACGGTGATGGTGCGGTCCGGCACCATTGTCGCCTGAGCATTCCGGACAATCCTGTCCAAATGCGCCCACACTCCGTCGAGCGCCTCGGCGATGATCCGCGCGTCGCGCAATGTCTCGTCGAGCAGTTCCGGGCGCGCGCGAAGAACAATCTGCGTCACCTCGAGCGCCTCGGCGGCGTGGCGTTCCTCGATCTGCTGCGAGAAGCATTCCTCGAAATACGGTTCGTGCCTGAAATGCGGGAAATGAACGGATAGAGCGTCTGCGAGCGCCCGCATCCAGTCGGCCGACAGCGTTTCGACCGCGCACCACGCACCGAGTGACCGTGAGTAGAGTTTCGGGGCCAACCGTACAAAATCGGCCGTTTCAGCTTCGAGATAATGGCAAAGCTCACCGAGTTCCCCGAACTCCTCGTCGTCCAGCAGGCAAGCGGCGCCGATGCTGCGAAATGCCCTGGTCAGCTGGTAATGATGGGTATCGCCATCGGCGAGCCCGTCATCGTCGATGAATATCCGCAGCTTGCGCTTGCGCAATGCTGGGCGGTCGAGATGCGGCAAATAGTAGACCGCCGCGCGCGTCGCGTGCATCGCCGACTGGTAAACCAGGTGGATCTGGCCCAACAGCCCGGGGTCGCTCGCCAGCGCGCGCGGCAGGCCGGTCAGGCGCGAGAAAAACGGCATGCGCGACGCGCGGTGTTCGTCGAGTATCGCGGCCAATGCATTTGGCAGATCCTCGATCGCAGAGAGCATCCGCTCATATTGTCTCGATTTTCCGCCAGTCGGGTCGCTTTCTCTCACGGCCATATCCCCTGGTTGTAGCGGGTACGGTCAAAAGCCGTAGCCGAGATCAGCTTCGGCACTGAGCTCGGACCCTATCGCCGACCGGTAAACTTAAGGTTAAGTACATAAAATCCAAAACTCGTTTGCCGAATTAGTCATTTATTTATCGGGGTGTTGTAGCGTTCGGTGTTTCTCGCATCGAGTGTCGATGGAAACTGACAATCGAAGATCTCCGGGTAACGCCGGCGCATTCGCCCAGTTGGCGATCGCCTGGCTAACCATGTTCGTGGTCGGCAGTGACTTGTTCGTGGTCTCGCCGCTGCTGCCGTTGATCTCGGCCGATTACGCTGTGCCAGCCTCAGCGGCGGGTTTGAGTGTTACCGTATTCGCGGTCACCTATATGCTGAGTGCTCCGGCTCTTGGCCATCTTGCCGACCGGGTTGGGCGTGGGCGCGTCCTGACCTGGTGTCTTTGCGCCTTTGGGGCAGCCAATCTGCTGACGGCAATCGCCGGGGATTTCACTTGGTTGCTCGCTACGAGGATCGTGGCCGGCGCTGCGGCCGCCGGCGTCTCGCCGTCCATATATTCTCTCGCCGGGAGCAGCGCTCCACCGGAGCGGCGCGCCACCCGGCTTGCGATCGTCGTATCGGGTCTCCTGATGTCGCTCTCCTTCGGCACACCGATAGGCCTGCTGACCGCCGCGTCGCTCGGATGGCCGATCGTCTTCGCCGCACTCGGTGGGCTGAGTCTGCTCCTCGCAGGGGCGAATAACCGCGTTTGGCATGACCCCTCGGCTGCCACGAGTCGTGCCGCGCTGGCCCATCGGCTGACGGCAACCGTCCTCGCCGCGCGGCTCGCTCCGACGGTGCTGTGGAGCGCCGCGCTCTACGCCATGTACACCTATCTCGGCGAAGGGCTGAGCGCATCGGGCTATTCGACCGAAGAAATCGCCGAGGCGATCCTGTTCTACGGTTGCGGGGCAATTGCCGGCACCCTGATCGGCGGCCGCATCGCGGACCGGCTCGGCGCAAATATGACGATCTCGATCGGTCTTTTGGGACTGAGTTCCTGCCTTCTGCTGCTTTTGGTTGCGCTGCATCTCGGGGTCGTCGTCAACGGTGCCTTTGGGCTCGCCTCGCTATCGGCGCAACTATTCTTCCCGGCTCAGCAGCTCAGGCTGGCGAACCAGTTCCCCAGCAGCCCGGCAACGATACTCGCCTGGAACAACAGCGCCCTCTTTTTGGGAATATCGCTGGGCTCGTTGATTGGCGGGCAAGCCGTCGCGTTCGGCGGCTTTCAGACCGATCTGATAATCGCGGCTGCCATCGCAATAGTCGGGTGGATCACAAACCAGGATGGCCGTCGACGCCATGCCGAGGTCAGGATCACGCCGCCGCATCCGCCCTGCGGGGTAAAGGTAGGGTGATCGTCACCGTGGTCCCCGATCCAAGCTCGCTGTCGATAGTCAGCGTGCCGCCGTGCAGGTCGACGACGGATTTGGCAAAAGGCAGCCCGAGACCGGCCCCCTGATGCGTGCTGTCGAGCACCGAATTCACGCGGTAGAAAGGCTGCACCACCAGCGGGATGTCCTGGGCCCGGATGCCAATCCCGGTATCCCGGATGCGAATACGCAACGCAGCCTCGTCGATTTCGCTCGATATCGTGACGCGCCCCCCTGCCGGCGTAAACTTAACCGCGTTGCCGATCAAATTGACGAACACCTGCTTCAATTTAAGCGGGTCGCCTTCGAGCACCGGCCAGTTTGACGGATCACCGTCGATAATGATCAGGACCGCGGCCGCCGCGGCAGTCGATTGAAGCATCATCAGGCTTTCGGCAAAGAGCTTGCCGGGTTCGGTCGGAACACGTTCGATCTGCAGCTTTCCTGCTTCCACCTTGGCGAGATCGAGCATCTCCTCGACCAGAGATAGCAAGTGCAGACCGCTCTCGTGGATGTGTTGCGCGTATTCCTTGTAGGCCGGAACGCCGATCGGCCCCATGATCTCGCGATGCATCATCTCCCCAAAACCGATGGTCGCGTTCAGCTCGCGCAGCTCGGCTTCCGCCCGCTTCTGTGCGGCGTAACGCGCAGCCAGGGCGTCTGCCATGGCGTTGAAGGTTGCTCCCAGATGGCCGATTTCCGACGCGGGGTGGCGAACATTAACCCGCGAATCATAGTTGCCGTGGCGCCATTCCGTCGCGAATTGCACGAGACCGCTTATCGGCTCCTGCAAGAACCTGCGCCCGCCGAGAACCGCCGCAAAGGTTGCCGCGAGCAGACCGAAAACGATCAGCGCGACGCCGCGGGCAGTCGCGCTGTCGATTGCCGCGAAAGCTTCTGCCTTGGATTGGCCGGCGCTGAGAAAGAAATCCCGCGGCGGCAGGGCTGCCGGGACATAGCCGAATATTCGGGTGGTGCCGTCAACCCCGACCGCCTCCTCCCATCCCGTCGTGTTGCCGTCCATGATCTCTGCATGGCCTTTTCTCATATTCTTGCCGACCAGAGCCTCGGGGTTCGGCAGTCGCGCAATTATATTGCCCTCGCGATCGGCGATCAGGATCGAGGATGTCGGAGACAGACCTCTCTCTTTCAGATGTTCCGAGAGCCAGCGCAGATCGAGACCGGCGAAAACGACGCCGGCCGCGTGGCCGTCGCCGCTATCGAATTTCAGCGCAAAATGGATCATGCGCGCGCCGCTCGCCGGATCGGCCCAGTAATTGCCGACGGCGAGCCCGTCCTGCGCCATTGCCCGCTTGAAGAACGGCTTGTCGGCAACCGAGGGATAGCTCAGCGAACTGCTCGAGCAAAAAATCCGGCCGTCGGTATCCGCCGCTGCCAACAGACTATAGTTAGCATACTGCGACGCCAATGATCCGAACAGCGCATTGCAGGCGTCACTCCCCCGTGACTTGACCGGAGTGAGTTGTGCGAGCGCAAGCAGCAATTGGCGAGCCCCTTCGCGCAGCTCACCGATTTCCTCGCCGAATTGTTTGGTAATCTGTACGACTTGTTGACGAATGTCGGTCTCGCGAGCCTTGCGCAGTTCATATTCGTTGTAAGCTTGGATGACCATTGCCGGGCAAATAGCGATCAACACGAGTATGATCAGGCGAACCGTCAAACTCACGTGCGGGATGCGCAGCCAGGCGGGTCGGCGTTTGACCGCTATCGTCTGGCCGAGCGCCGGGCTTGCTTCATGCGTGCTCATTTGCCTTATCTCCGAAACCCCGCGTGCCGTTCGGAATCGAGGCCGTCGCCCCGGATATCGCGGACAGGGGCTCCCAGTTTAGCCTACAGTTTGACTAAATTGGTTAATAAATGCTTAACAGATTATGCCGAAGCACCTCGGAAGTTACCGCCGCCCACTCGTCGCGGGAGCGACGAATGGAAAGACCCAATTTACTTTTGAGCCGGGCCGTTTAAACCGGCACATCGCCCTGCAGCATGATGCGGTAGAGATATCGCAGCTGGCCCATATCGTAGTCGCCATTGGCCTTGTGCAGCAACGAGCGGTTATCCCACATAACGAGATCGCCCGGCCGCCATTGGTGACGGTACTGGTATTGCGGCTGAGTCACGTGCTCCAGCAGGTCGGCGAGCAAGGTCAAGGCATCCGTTTCCGGCATTCCGACGATGCCCTCGGTGCGGATCGGATTGATGTAGATCGCCTTGCGGCCGCTTTCCGGGTGGGTGCGAACAATCGGATGAGCCACCGCGTCGGGGACACGGCTGCGGCTTTCCGTACTCAGCTCCATCAGCTTCCGCGCGCTGTGACGGCTCTGGTAGACATGGATTGCTTTCAGGCCGTCGAGGCGGCGTTTGGTTTCTTGCGGCAGTTCGTCGTAGGCGAGGCGCATATCGGCGTACTGGGTATCGCCGCCCAGGTCGGGCAGGCTCACGGCGTGCAGAACTGTGGCCTTTGGCGGGCGGGCTGCATTCGAGTGGTCAGTGTGATAGCCTTCGCCGGGAATGTAACGCCGCCCGTCGGGATAGAAATCCTGGTTCGAGATGTAGTGGACGAGCGGACACTCGGGCAACGCAAAGCGGGAATTGTGCTGCGGGAAGGGTTCACCGAACAGACTGACTGCCTCGAGCAGCTGCTGGGGCGTCAGGTGCTGGTCGCGAAACACCAGCACCGAGCTGTCGACAAACGCACGATTGAGCTGGACCTGCACAACCTCGTTTATCGGCTCGGTGAGATCGATGCCGCGGACCTCCGCTCCAGTATGCTCCGAAAGTGGAGCAATCGTGTAGTTCATCAGCCGGTTTCCATCGGCAGACTCGGATCGGTCGCCCATTCGCTCAGCGAAGCGTCATAGAGCCTGACATCCGGGTGCCCGAGCATGACCAGAGCGAGCGCGTCGGCGCTCGCGGCAATGCCGCCGCCGCAATAGGTAATGACGTTTTTGTCGAAGGCCCCGATCGCCGCGAAGCGCTTGCGCAGCTCGCTCGCGGGCAGGAATTCGTTGGTGTTGGGATCGAGCAGATGTGCCGCCGGCAGATTGACGCTGCCCTTGATATGGCCGGGCCTGCCGTAGCTGTTGCCGCCGGTGCCGGCGTGCTGCTCCGGCAACAACGCATTGATCGTGCAGGCCCCCACATTGCCGATCGCCTGCTGGACCTCCTCTTTGCCGACCATCAGCGGGCGTTGCTCGCGCACGACAAAATGCCCAGGCGTGCGGGGTTTGGCGGGACCGGTCTCGACCGGCCGTCCTTCGCGGCTCCATTTCTGCCAGCCGCCGTTGAGCACCGCTGTGTTGTCGAAGCCAAAGACCCGCAGCATCCACCAGACCCGCGTCGCCCACCACGGATTGGCGGTGCTGTAAAGCACGACCCGCGTCCCGTCGCCGACGCCAAAACCGCTCATCGCCGCTGCAAATGCCTCGGCGGACGGCAGCATGAAGCGAAAGCGATGGTCCTTGTCCGAGAGATCGCCCTGCAGATCGATGAACTGCCCGCCGGGGATATGGCCTTTTTCGAAATCGGCCCGGCCCGGCACGACCTGGTAGGTGATCTTCGGGTCGGGAATGAGATGCGTAGTGCAGTCGAGTATACGCAGCTCGGGGTCATCGAGCTGCTGCTCGAGCGCGTCGGTCTCAATCAGAAACTCGGGATGGGCAAAGCCTTCGGTTGTGCTCATGCAAGTCTCGCTCTGATTTTATGAAAGCAGGAGGTTGAACCAGGGTCGATGTCGATGGAAGGGGGGACCGCCGGCCGCAGTAAATCCTTAATCCCGTCATACACTGCCCGGACGATTTTCGGATGGGCACTGGCCCGCAGATGAATCATGTCAATAAAATCCTGACGGAAGTCATCCAGCTTTTCGGTATCAAATTCGGCGAATAAATCGACCATTCTTACGTCCATCCGTGCCGCCGTTTCGCGGATTATTTCGTTTCTTTCCACAATATAGTTGAAGCCGATGTACTGGTTCTTTCTAGAATAGGGCAAATCACCGCAAAACGTGAACGCATTATCGGCGTCGCGGTGTGTTAAATAGGGCGAGAGGTCTTGATCGGCTATCCGTCTATTCAACGCTGTCGGCATTGTGAACAGAACGGTATTCGGCGTTTTTTCGACAAAATCAGTCAGAGCGGATCTAACGTTGCGATTGTCGGGGAGCGGATGCCAGCCGAGCATCAGAAGGTTCAGCTCGACCGCCCTCTGCCGCTTGAATTCGTGCGCCCGGCGCAGGATGTTCGTATAGGGATCGCCTTCGATACCGCCGTTGAGAAATTGGTAGCCGGGAGCGAGGCTGTCGAGCAGGCACGGCCAGCCGCGACCGGCGCTGAAGACCACCGAATCACCCCAGACCACGACTAATTTGCGCGTGTCATCGAGGGCATCGCCCTTTAATCCGACCTCGTTGATCTCAAAATGGATCGACCCATCGGCACCTACAAAGACCAGCCGCGGCCGCATCGCCTCAGTCTCTTTGTCGTAATAAACCAGCTTGCATGCAGCGCAGTTCAGTGTCAGGTGCACGGTTTTCACAGTCAGCCCGCCAGCGCTTTCTCGACGTTGGGGAACGCGGCTGAACTGGCGCCCGCTTTTTCGACGATAAAATCCTCGAGCGCGAGGTAATCGATCCCGGAAGCGAAAAAAGTCTTCAACGCATCCGATGGGCTGGAGACGATCGGCTCACCGCGCAGATTGAACGAGGTATTGATCAGCACCGGCACGCCGGTGCGTCGTTCGAAAGCCTCCAGGATGCGATAGAGGTAGGCGTTCTGCTCGGGTGACACGGTTTGCACCCTGCTGGTGCCGTCGACATGGGTGACGGCCGCCGTCTGCCCGGGACGCAGGGCTTTGTGAGTATAGAGCATGTACGGGCTTTCCGACATGCCGAGGGTCTCGAACCAATCCCGATAGGCTTCCTCTTTGACGACCGGCGCGAAAGGTCGGAATTCCTCGCGGAATTTGATCTTCGCATTGAGGTGATCTTTCATCTCGGCCTGCCGCGGGTCGGCCAGGATCGATCGCGCGCCGAGCGCCCGCGGCCCCCATTCGTCCCGTCCATGCAGAATGCCGACCACCTTGCCGGAAGCCAGCCAGTCCGCGATTTCGCTGGCGACGCCGGCACTTTGCCGATGGGGTATTTGGTTGACCGACAGGGTCGCCCTGATCACCGGCTCGGGGTAGCCGATCCCGAGATAGGGAGAGAAGCCGTAGCGATAGGGAGGGCCGCCCTCGCGCCCTCGCATGGCCGATTGCAAGGCGGCTCCCAGGGCTCCGCCGGCGTCTCCGGCGGCC
>VAZT01000156.1 GCA_005884825.1 Alphaproteobacteria bacterium | reverse complement strand
AGGATCGATCGCTCGGGGAAATCGCTGCGTCCGCCGGCGGCTCAGTCGCCATCCGCGGCTATCCGCCCGACAAAATCACCGAAATCCTTGGCCTCACGGAAATTGCGGTAGACCGAAGCGAAACGGATGTAGGCGACCTGGTCGAGACTGGCGAGCGCCTCCATGACGAGGCCGCCGATCATATCGCTCGGAATATCGGTTTCGCCCGAACTCTCGAGCTGGCGCACCAGGGAGTTGATGATGCGCTCCACGCGATCCGGCTCGACCGGCCGCTTGCGCAGCGCGATGTAAATCGAACGGGCGAGCTTATCCCGGTCGAAGGGCTCGCGTTGTCCGTGCTTTTTGATGACCGTCAATTCACGCAGTTGCACGCGTTCGAAGGTCGTGAAACGGGCCGCGCAATTCGGGCAGAAGCGCCGGCGCCGGATCGCGCCGCGATCATCGGTCGGCCGCGAATCCTTGACTTGGGTGTCGTCGGCTCCGCAAAACGGACAGCGCATCTCGTCCTCCCGTTCTAGTCGGCCAGGTTCCGCGGCTCGGTTCGCCCGCCGTAAATCGGAAAGCGGGTGCAGAGATCGCGGACCTTCTCCCGCACGCGCGCTTCCGTCGCCCCATTGTCGGCTGGCCGTTGCGCAAGCCCGCGCAGCACCTCGACGATATAGCTCCCGATCAGGCGAAACTCCTCCGGGCCGAAGCCGCGGGTTGTCGCCGCCGGCGAGCCGAGGCGAATCCCTGAGGTCACCGTCGGCTTTTGCGGGTCGAAGGGGATGCCGTTCTTGTTGCACGTGATGCCGGCGCGTTCGAGGCTGATCTCGGCATCGCGGCCGGTCAGGCTCAGCGGCCGCAGATCGACCAGCATTAGATGCGAATCGGTCCCGCCCGAGACGATCTCGAGCCCCCCTTCGACCAAGGTCGCCGCGAGTACCTTGGCGTTCTCGACAACTGACTTGGCGTAAGATTTGAAAGCCGGCTGCAGCGCTTCGTGCAGAGCGACCGCCTTGGCGGCAATCACATGCATCAGCGGCCCGCCTTGCAGGGCCGGAAAAACTGCCGAGTTGATCCGTTTGCCGATCTCGGCGTCATCGGTCAGGATCAGCCCCCCTCGCGGCCCGCGCAACGTCTTGTGCGTCGTGGTCGTAACGACGTGGGCGTGCGGCAACGGGCTTGGATAGACGCCGCCGGCAACGAGCCCCGCGAAATGCGCCATGTCCACCATCAGATGGGCGCCGACATCATCGGCGATGGCGCGAAACCGGGCGAAGTCGATGATCCGCGAGTAGGCGCTGCCGCCGGCGATGATCAGCTTGGGCCGATGCTGGCAGGCGAGCCTTTCGACTTCGTCGAAATCGATGCGGCCATCGCCCGCGCGGACGCCATAGGCGATTGCATTGAACCATTTGCCGGACAGATTCGGCCGCGCTCCATGCGTCAGATGTCCCCCCGCAGCAAGCGCCATTCCGAGGATCGTGTCACCCGGCTCGAGCAGTGCGACGAACACGGCCTGATTGGCCTGCGCGCCGGAATGCGGCTGCACATTGGCGAAGCCGCACCCGAAGAGGCGCTTGGCGCGCTCGATCGCGAGCGTCTCGGCGACATCGACGAATTCGCATCCGCCATAATATCGGCGGCCGGGATAACCTTCGGCGTATTTGTTTGTCAGCACCGAGCCTTGGGCTTCCAGCACCGCCCGGGAAACAATGTTCTCGCTGGCAATCAGCTCGATCTGGAACTGCTGGCGTTCTTGCTCTCGATCGATTGCCGCGGCGATTTCCGGATCAACCTCGAACAATGTGTCACAGAAGAAATCGTCGACAACGCTTGCGTAAACAGAGGGATGGACTGAAGGCATCAGAACCACTTGCTGTCGGAAAGCGGGACGAACCGGCACCCCGGACACCTCCGTTGGGGCCGGTTCCGGTTCTAGCAAAATTCCCGATCGCCGTTCTCGGCACCGGGCACCTGACCACCTTTATCCTACCAGATCTCGCTCGATAATGCCAGCCGCCTACCATGAATCGCGGTTCCCGCGAAACCGGAGGTCGAGTTGGGCAGTAGGACAAGTGCTGAACAGCTCGATATTGTTTGCGAGATCCATCTCCTGACGAGTTTGCTATCCCGTAAAACGAGCTCGGGGCGATCTGTTGCCTCACAAGTCGTTCGATGGCCCGCAGCAATGCTGATTACTGTCCTCCCGCTAAAGTTTCGGTTGACACAAGAAATTCGTGCACCAATTATGCGAGCCAATTCGAATTTTGGGACTTCCCGGGGCAAAAAAAATGGCAGAACCGGCAGCGCCGAAGATGGCAGAGGAGGAGTTGCTGCGAATGACCGCCGATGTTGTCGCAGCGTATGTGAGCAACAATAGCTTGCCGACGGCACAGTTGGCCGAAGTCATCAACGCCGTTTATAATTCGCTCAAATCGCTCGAAGGCCAGCCGGTCGAAGCTCAGCCTGAGCCGCTCAAACCGGCGGTGCCGGTGCGCAAATCAGTCACTCCTGATTATCTGATTTGCCTTGAGGACGGTAAAAACTCAAGATGCTGAAGCGGCACCTGAGGTCGACTTATAATATGACGCCCGACGAATACCGCGCAAAATGGGGCCTCCCGGCCGATTATCCGATGGTGGCCCCAAACTATGCTGAGCAGCGTTCAGAATTTGCCAAGAAAATCGGGCTGGGGCGGGGCACCGGACGCCAGTCGCCGCGGCGATCGTCAGGAAATGGCTCCGGCGCAAAAAAATAGCGCCAAGAGGTTCAACTCGCCGAAACAGCGCGGCGAGCCTTGAGGGCGGCGGTCAGGGTACCGTCGTCGAGATAATCGAGTTCGCCACCGATCGGTACTCCTTGGGCGAGACGAGTTATCCTTATATCTCGGCCGGCGAGACGGTCTGCGAGATAATGCGCCGTCGTTTGACCCTCGACCGTCGCGTTCAGCGCCAGGATCAATTCGTGGCCCGGCCGAAGGCGAGCAAGGAGCCGCTCGATATTGAGATCATGCGGACCGATGCCGTCTAGTGCCGACAAAGTTCCGCCGAGCACGTGGTAGCGTCCGCGAAAAGCCCCGGTTCTTTCGAGTGCCCAGAGATCCGCGAGGTCTTCGACGACGCAGATGCTCGTCGTGTCCCTCTCCGGATCGCGGCAGATCGCGCAGGGTTCGATCGTATCGAGATTGCCGCAGATCGGGCACGGGCGGATTGCTTCCGCCGCTTTGGCCAACGCCGCCGCGAGCGGCTCCAGCAAGCTCTCGCGCCGCTTGATCAAATATAGCGCGGCGCGCCTTGCCGAGCGGGGGCCGAGGCCGGGCAGCTTGGCGAGGAGCTGGATCAAGGTGTCGAGTTCGGACATTGCCTGCGTCGGGCGGCGCCTCCGGCCTCCGGCTCCCGTGCGGCGGGCGGGTGCGCGAGGAGGCCGTTAGAACGGCAGCTTTAGGCCTCCCGGCAATTGTAAGCCGCCGGTCAGCTTTTGCATTTCCTGTTCGGCGTGGGCAGAGACTTTTGCGCGGGCGTCGTTGAACGCGGCCACGATCAAATCTTCCAGCACCTCGCCTTCTTCGGGGGTGAGCAGGCTCTTGTCGATCTTTATGTTTTTTAGATCGCCCTTGCCGTTCAAGGTCAGCTGAACCATTCCGGCACCGGCGGCGCCGGTCATCTCGACGGCCTCGAGCTGGGCCTGCACCTCGGCCATCTTGGTCTGCATTTCCTGAGCCTGCTTCATCAGCTGGCCGATGTTCTTCATGCTCCGTCCTCTTCTGTATCGGCTTCTTCTCCGGGGTCTTCCGGATATGTCTCATCCCGCTCGGGCTCGACCGCCGCAAACCGCTCGCGAACGGCGGCGATCGTCGCCCCCGGGAACGTCTCGAGCACCGCCTGAACCAACGGGTGGCTCGTCACCTCGTTCCGCAGATCCCGCTGGCGGCCCTCCTCCTGCTCGCGCAGGGTCGGCTCTCCTTCCGCCTCGGAAACGGCGATCAGCCAACGGCTTCCCGTCCATTCGCTCAGCAGCTGCCCGAGGCGGTTAGTAATATCGCGCGGTGCGCCGGAGGCCGGACGGACCTCGATCCGCCCCGGTTCGAAATGAACCAGATGAACATCCGACCAGAGGTGTGACCGGAGCAGCGCCTCGCGCCTTTTGTCGAACAACGCGATGACCTCGGCGAAACTTTGGGGCATCGGGTCGTGTGCGGGCTCGGTCCGAAAGGCGGGAAGCTCGGCAACGGCTCGCAACACATTTCCGGCGCTCGGCCGCGGCGACACGGTTTCCGTGGGCTGCGCAACGGCAATCGGGGGGGAAGAGGCAGACGCGATGGCCGCGCCATTGCCGCGGCTCCCCGAGGCGGTTCCCGAAAGGCCTGGGGCTGCCACGAGCGAGCGGACCAGCTCGGCCGGCGCCGGCAGATCGGCGACATAGGCGAGACGCACGAGCACCATTTCGGCCGCCTGGATCGGCGATGGCGCCATCTGCACCTCTTCGAGGCCCTTCAATATCATCTGCCACGCCCGGGCGAGAACCGGGATCGAAAGCTTTTCGGCTAACGGCCGGGCTCGCACGCGGTCGCCTTCGGCGATCGGATCGCCAGTCCCGGCCTCCGGTGCGAGCTTCAGCCGGGTCACGAAATGGCTGAGGTCGAGGAGATCCTGCAAGACCGTCAGCGGGTCCGCCCCGCCCCGATAAAGGTGACCCATTTGCGCGAGCGCGGCCGGCGCATCACCGCGCAACACGCTCTCCAGCAAATCGAAGACGAGCCCGCGATCGGCAACCCCCAGCATGTCGCGCACGGCGGCTTCTGCAACCCGCCCGCCCGAGAGAGCGATCGCCTGGTCGAGCAGAGACAGCCCGTCGCGCACCGAGCCGTCGGCTGCGCGGGCGATCAGCGCGAGGGCGGCCGGCTCGACCTCGACACC
>VAZT01000155.1 GCA_005884825.1 Alphaproteobacteria bacterium | reverse complement strand
GCGACGACCCCGCCCGCGCAGCGACGGCAATCATCGAGAACATGCGAAGCGTGGCGTAGGCGGATTCACCCGAGCGGGGGGCTGAGGAACAGATGTACCTCGGCCAGGTCCTCAATCGGTGCCTTTAGAAGCAGTCCCATGTAAGCCCGCGGGTAGCGCCTCCGGTGAGCGTGTAGCACATCCCCGTTCAATCCAGGTCCGGGATGGCGCCGCGATGGCGCGGCCGAAGTCATTGCCGCGATTGTGTCCCCGTGACCGCGGACGCCGAGCCGGTTATGTTTTGCTCGATCCGCGCCCGCGCGCGGAATGCTACACGACGCAGTAACGGGGAGGATTCGACATGACAGGACGCTCGCGCGACATTACCGGGTCGCTACCACGCCGCGCTGTGATGCGCGGCGTGGCCGCGGGGCCGGTAGCGGCTCTGCTGGCGGGCGCTGCCGGCGATGCGCGGGCGGCGGAGGGCGGGCCGTTTCCGTCGCATCCACGCTGGAAATTCGTCTTCGTCAATCACGTGACGGCGAACCCGTTCTTCGTCCCGTGCCAATACGGCATCCAGGACGCCTGTGCGCTGCTCGGCTGCGACTATCAATGGACCGGCTCGGAGACGTCCGACGTGGCGCAGATGGTCAACGCGATGAACACCGCGGTTGCCGGCAAGGCCGATGCGATCGCGGTGTGCCTCGTCGACCCGAGGGGTTTCGACCGGCCGGTCGAAAACGCGCTCGCGGCCGGCATCCCGGTGTTCAGCTACAATGCCGATTCGCACACCAACAAGCGCCTCGCCTATATCGGGCAGGATCTGTTTCTGTCCGGCCAGATGATGGGCGAACGCATCGTCAAGTTGGTCGGCAAAGGCAAGGTCGCGATATTCATCGCGACACCGGGGCAACTGAACTTGCAGCCCCGCTTTGACGGCGCAATGGATTCGATCAAGAAATCGGGCGCCGATATCCAGGCGACAATGATCGCCACCGCTCCGGCCGCTAACGAGTCGCTGTCGAAGATCGACGCCTATTATCTCGGCAACCAGGACGTGAAGGGGATGTTCGGCACCGGCGGCGGCGACACGATGAATTGCGGCCTCGTCAGCCGCAAATACAATCTTGCCGCCAAAGGTGTTCGCGCCGGCGGCTACGACATGCTGCCCCGCTCGCTGGAGGCGGTGCATGACGGCTTTCTCGATTTCGTGATCGACCAGCAGCCTTACCTGCAAGGCTTCTACACGGTCATGGAGATGTTCGCGTGGAAGGCGTCTGGCGGCCTTGTTGGCCCAGCCGACATCGACACCGGCCTCAAATTCGTCACCAAAGACAGCATCGACCCCTATCTCAACACCAAGACGCGGTACGAGGGCAGCGGCAAGGAGGCTCAGATCCTGCCGCACACCGGCACGATAGGCGGCTGAGCCGTTGTCCAGCCGAGCGCTACAGGCGTCCGGCTCGCCGCGCAGCCTCGCCCGGCGGGCGTACGCGCTGCTGCTGCGGCCGGAGGCGAGCGTCATGGTCGTGTCGGTGGCGCTCGTTGCTTATTTTGAACTGGCCAACGCCAATTTCGTCACCCCCGCCAACGTGCAGACGCTGTCGCAGTTCGTTGCCGCCCCGGTCATCATCGCCTGCGGCGAGATAATGCTGCTGATTTGCCGCGAAATCGATTTGTCGGTCGGCCAGGTGTTCGCGCTGGCGCCGTTCCTGATGGAGAACATCAACGATGTCGGGGTCCCCGAGCCGCTGGCCATCGTTGCGGCGCTGGCGGCCTGCGCCCTGATCGGGCTGACGATCGGGCTGATCACGATCGGGCTCAGGGTACCGTCCTTCATCACGACGCTCGGCATGCTGTTCCTGATCACCGGGCTGACCCTGACGATATCGCGCGGCTATCCGGCGAATACGGCAGGCGGTCCGCTCTTGACCGGGATCATGGGTGAGTGGGCGTACTCCGAAATCATCTGGGCGCTGGTCATCGTCGCGATCATGCATGTCGTGCTGCGCCACACGCGCTGGGGTCTGCACACGGTTGCGATCGGCGGCAACATCATCGCCGCTGCCGAGGCCGGCATCGCGATCAACCGCATCAAGGTCGGCAATTTCGTGTTGACCAGCACCTTGGGCGGGCTGACCGGACTGCTCGAAGCCTTTCGCGTCGGCTCGATCGACCCCTTGGCCGGCGGCAGCAACATCATGTTTCTCGGCGTCGCCTCGGGCGTCATCGGCGGCACCGCGATCGCTGGCGGCGCCGGCACGATCATCGGCGGGCTCGTCGGCGGGATCATGCTCGGCATCTTGCAGGACGGGTTTACGCTGCAAGGAATCAACGCCTTCACCTTCGACATCGTGATCGGCGCTGCAATCCTGATCGCGATGGTCGCGAACATCCATCTCGCGCGGCTGCGCGGCGGCGGCCCCGCATGACCGAAGCCATTCGGGCCGAGAAGCTGGTGAAGACCTTCGGCAAGATCACCGCGCTTGCCGGCGTCTCGCTCGAAGTGGCGTGGGGCGAGACGCTCGGCATCCTCGGCGACAACGGCGCCGGCAAATCGACGTTGATCAAGATCCTGACCGGCTATCACCAGCCGGATTCGGGACAGGTGTTCGTCGACGGAAAACCGGTGGAGCTCACCTCGGTCGATGAGGCCCGCGCGTTCGGCATCGAATGCGTCTACCAGGATCTGGCGCTGGTCAACGGGCTCAGCATCTACCACAACATGTTTTTGAACCGCGAATTGCTGCGCCGAGGGCCATTTCGCCTCCTAGACCATCGCGAGATGCGGCGCCGCAAGGCGCGAATCCTGCTGCTCGACGAGCCCCTCGCGGCGATGGGCGCGCGCGAAGCGCGGCTGATCATCGGGCTGATCGAGCGGCTCCGCGCGCGCGGCGACATCGCAATCGTAATGATCGCGCACAACTATGCGCAGACCCTGGAGATCTGCGACCGTGTGGTCCTGATGCAGCACGGTGAGATCACCTTTGAAAGCGCGGCAGCGGCGACCTCGGCTGAGGAACTCCTGGAGATCGTGCGCCGCGAATACCGCGCGGTCCGCACCGGGTGAACTCGCCGCTCTGCGCTATTTTTGACCGAAGCTGGCCGAGAGGAGCGCAGTTCGCACAAGAAAACTTGGCAGGGAGGCGGGACATGAGGTTTTACCGCCGCGTTCTCTTCGTCGTCGTCTTCGTCGTTACCGGCGCGCCGCACGCGCACGCCCGCACCGACATGTCGCAAGTCACCTGCGGCGCGTTCTTAGCCTCCGGCCAAACCAATATGGCGGCGGCCATCATGTGGCTGCGCGGGTATCACGCCGGCAAGCGCGGTGTCATAGATGTGATCGATAAGCCGCCAGCAGACACCCTATGGCGGCAGACTCGGCCGCTACTGCAAGGATCACCCCTACGAAAGTGTAATCAACGCCTCCGAGCGGGATCCTGTCGGACCTCGATCGCGGCATTTAAACGCCCGAACCCCGCGGAATGCCGTCGGTCGATGGTCCGCGCCGCGTGAATTCGCCGCCGCTCTGCGCTATTTTCGCCGAGAAAACGGCGGAGAGGAGCGCGCAATGACCGACACGGCGACGACGGTGGCCCTCGGTGAGGATTATCCCGAGCTGCGAGAATCCGTGCGCAAGATCTGCGAGCGCTACCCGGGCGAATATTGGCGCAAGCTCGAGGCGGAGCAGGCCTATCCGACCGAGTTCATCACCGAGTTGACGCAGAGCGGCTTTCTCGCCTCGCTGATCCCCGAGGAATACGGCGGCTCAGGGCTGCCGTTGCGGGCCGCCGCGGTAATCGTCCGGCGAATTGCGGCTGCAGGCCTTTGGCGTGACCGAGCCGACAACCGGCTCAGACACGACCAAGCTCAAGACCCGGGCGGTGCGGCAGGGCAATCATTATGTGATCAATGGGCAGAAGGTGTGGACCTCGCGGGCCCGGCACTCCGATCTGATGCTGTTGCTGGCGCGCACGACCCCGGTCGACGAGGTCAAGCGGCGCACCGACGGATTGTCGGTGTTTCTCGTCGATTTGCGCGAGAACCTCGGACACGGGGTCGAGATCCGGCCGATCGAGGCGATGATCAACCACAACACGACCGAAGTGTTTTTCGACAATCTCGAAGTGCCGCCCGAAAATCTGATCGGCGAGGAGGGCCAGGGCTTCCGCTACATCCTCGACGGGATGAACGCCGAGCGCATCCTGGTCGCGCAGGAATGCATCGGCGACGGCCGCTGGCTATTGCGGAAGGGCATCGATTACGCCAACGAGCGGATCGTCTTCGACCGGCCGATCGGGCAGAACCAGGGCGTGCAGTTTCCGCTGGCGCGCGCCTATGCCGAGCTCGAAGCCGCCGACATGATCTGCCGCCGGGCGGCCGCCCTCTTCGACGACGGCAAGGAATGCGGGGCCGACGCCAACATGGCCAAACTCCTCGCCTCGGAAGCCACCTGGCATGCCGCCGAGGCTACGTTTGCCACCTTCGGCGGCTTCGCGTTCGCCAAGGAATACGACATCGAGCGCAAATGGCGCGAAGCCCGCCTCTACCAGACCGCCCCGATCTCGACCAATATGGTCCTCGCCTATCTCGGCCAGCACGTGCTCGGCATGCCGCGGTCGTACTGAGGCGAAAGCCGCAGATCGCATCTCGAGTTGTACCAACCTAAGACTGGGTTTCCGCGGATGACGCCATCGGCGCCGTTCGCGTAATATCCGCGTTCGGGAACTGCCGACACAAAGGAGGACGCAATGCTGGCAATGTGGGTGAAGGTTCGGGTGAAGCCCGGTGCGCGCGAGCGGTTCCTCAAGGCGATCGAGGTCGATGCCCTCGGCTCGGAGCGGGACGAACCGGGCTGCATGCGCTTCAACGTCCTTCAGGATGGGCAGGACCAGAACGTCTATTACTTCTACGAAGTATACCGGGACGAGGCGGCGCTGGAGGCGCATCGGGCGGCGCCCCACTACGCGGTCTGGCGCGCGGCCGCAGACAGCTTGGACGGCGCGCCTGAGGCGACGCGCTGCCAGACTGTATTTCCAGCCGCAGCCGGGTACTGGGAGCGTAAGAGCTCCTGAACCATTGCCCGTTGCCGGGGCTCGTTGGCCCATCTGGACGTAAGTCGCAAATCACAGGGCGCATTTAGGCTCCTCGTCTCGCGGCGCTTTGGCCCGCTGTTCGCGACGCAGTTTCTGTCGGCCTTCAACGATAATGCGTTGCGCAACGCATTGGTGCTGATGATCGCCTATCGCGCCGATGCGGCGGCGCAATTCTCGGCGCAAATAATGATCCCGCTCGCCGCCGGCCTCTTCATGGTGCCGTTCTTCCTGTGCTCGGCGACCGCCGGCCAGATCGCCGACGAGTCGGACAAAGCATGGCTGATCCGCCTGATCAAACTGATCGAGATCCCAGTGATGCTGGCGGCCGCCGGCGGGGTCCTCGCGGGGAGCGCGACGGTGCTGCTGGCGCTGCTGTTCACGATGGGGATCGTGGCCGCGTTCTTAGGCCCGCTCAAATACGCGATCCTGCCGGATCTCCTCGCATCCGAAGAGCTGCTGCTCGGCAATGCGCTGGTCGAGGCCGGGACCTTTATTGCGATCCTCCTCGGTACGATCGCCGGCATGGTGATCGCCACACGGCATGGGTCGGCGGCTGTCGCGGGGCTGGTCGTCGCGGTGGCGCTCGCCGCCTGGGCGGCCAGCCGGCAGATACCGCGCACGACACCCGCGGCGCGCCGCAGCGCGGCGCGCTGGAACCTGTTCGGCGCGACGGTTCGGGTGATACGGCGGGCTGCCCAGGAGCCCGGGCCATTCCGCTCGATGCTCGGCATCTCATGGTTCTGGCTGGCGGGCGCGACTTATCTGTCGCAATTCCCGGCCTATGTCCGCTTCATCCTCGGAGCGGAAGAGCTGGTCGTTACGCTCTTTCTTACGTTGTTTTCGGTTGGGATCGCGTTTGGCTCGCTGTTGTGCAATCGCCTGCTTGCCGGCAGGCTCAGCGCGCGCTGCGTCCCGTGGGGAGCACTGGGAATCGGGCTCTTCTCGATTGATCTGTGGATCGTCAGCCCGCCGCCGTCAGTGGCCGGACAACTCACAACCCTTCTGGCATTTCTCGACGACCCGCTGCATTGGCGTATTCTCGCCGACCTCTTCGGCATCGCCGCCTCGGGCGGGGTTTTCGTCGTGCCCCTCTACGCGCTGCTGCAAGCAATGACGGAGCGCGAGCACCGCGCCCGGGCGATCGCAGCGAACAACATCGTCAATGCCGCCGCAATGGTGCTCTCGTCGGCGGTGACGATGGCGCTGATCGCAGTCGGCGTCAGCATCCCCGGGCTGTTCTTGCTGACCGGAATCGCGACGGTTGGTGTCGCCGTGCGTTTTTGGCGCATGCTCCCCGGGCTCACCGTGGCCCGCTCGACGTGACGCCCGCGCGCAATAGGCTCCACGGCAGTGCAACGATCTCGCGAAGCATTGCGCCTGCCTGGCGGCCGAGCGAGCGCGCCGGCACTGCCGCCCGCCCGGCGATCCGCAGCCCGGCGAGGCGGAACAAGAGCGCCGCGCGCGGCAGGTGGACGCGGTCACTGACCAGCAGCACAGAGCGCAGCCCTCGCGCGCTCAGCAACCGCGCGGTCTCGCGCGCGTTCTCGAAAGTGTCGCGGGATACGATATCGATCAGCAATGCCGTCGGCGGAACGCCATCAGCAATTGCCGCCCGCCGCATGAGTTCCGCTTCAGGCACGGGTCCACCGCCGCCGCCCGAGAGCACGAGCAGTGGCGCGGCCCCTACCTCGAAAAGCCGGATGCCGATCTCCAGTCGCCGGCGCAGCGCGGCCGGCCCGCGGCAGCCCAGGACGACAATGGCATCGGCTTCAGAGCATCTGCCCGCCATCGACGGCGATGTTCTGGCCGGTGACCCAGCTGGCGAGCGGCGAGCACAGGAATAGCGCCACCTGCGCGATTTCCTCTGGTCGGCCGAGCCGGCCGAACGGAATGCTCCGGAGGATGCGGCCGTAAAGGTCCGGATTGTTGGCCTTGGCGCGCGCCCAGGTGCCGCCCGGAAATTCGATCGAGCCGGGGGCGATGCAGTTGACCCGAATGTTCTTGCGCGCGAGGGCCGCGGCTTGGGTCAAGGTGTATTCCAGGACCGCGGCCTTGACGGCTCCGTAAGGCGGGGTGCGGACCGAAGCGCGAAATCCGGAGATCGACGAGATGTTGAGGATCGAGCCTGCTTCTGATTTTTCGAGGTAAGGCAGCGCCGCCCGCGTCGCCCGGACCGTGGCCAGCAGGTCGACCGAAATGCTGGCGGCCCATCCGGCTTCGTCGTCGCTGGTCCCGAACCCCGAGGCATTGTTGACGAGAATATCGATGCCGCCGAGAGTGTCGGCCGCTTCCGCGATGTAACGCGGAATGGCCGCGGCATCCGAAAGATCGCAGACCGCCGCATGGGCGATGCCGCCGTGCCGGGCGATCTCGCCGCGGGTGGCTTGGAGCGCCTCGGCGCCTCGCGCACAAATCGACACGCCGGCGCCGGCCTCGGCAAAGGCAAGTGCGATCGCACGCCCGATGCCGCGGCTCCCTCCGGCGACAATGGCGCGCTGGCCGGCAATCTCGATCTTCATGCTTCCTCCTTAGGCTCCTCCGGCGCAGCATGCGCTGCTGAATATGGCAACGGAAGGGCTACGCCGATGATCAAGAGCGTCTCGCTGCTGACCCGCAAGGCGGGGCTGTCGCACGAGGAATTCGTCAAGCACTGGCTCGAGGTGCACGCGCCGCTCGCTCACGCCGTGCCAGGACTGCGCCGTTACGTGCAGTCGCATATTCTCGGCGAGCGGACCCGGCCCGACATTCCAACGACGGATGTCGAAAGTCGATGGGGTTGCCGAAACCTGGTATGACGATCTGCCTGCCATGGAGCGCGCCAATGCCTCTCGCGAAGCCAAGGCGCTGCATACCGACGGCGCCTTGTTCATCGGCCGGATCAAGAGCTTCATCACCGAGGAGAAGGTGATCATTCCGCGGGAGTGAGCATGAAGGAAGAAAGGCTCCGGTATCTCACCGGCTTTGGCAACGAGCACGCCACCGAGGCCTTGCCGGGCGCCCTCCCTGTCGGCCAGAACGCACCGCAGCGGCCGCAGCGCGGTCTCTACACCGAACAGATATCGGGAACTCCGTTCACCGCGCCGCGTGCCGAGAACCGGCGGTCGTGGCTCTATCGCATCCGGCCCTCGGCGATGCATCCGCCGTTTCGGAGGATCGACAATGGGCTTGTTCGCGCCGCGCCGTTCGGCGAGATAGCGCCGCCGCCGAACCGGCTCAGATGGAACCCGCTGCCCTTCCCGGATGAGCCGGCCGATTTCATCGACGCGCTCGTCACGATGGGCGGCAATGGCGATGCGGGCGCGCGGTGTGGGGTGGCGGTCCACATCTACTGCGCGACCAAGCAGATGGAACACCGCGTCCTCTACGACGCGGACGGCGAGTTGTTGATCGTGCCGCAGACAGGCCGGCTGCGCCTCGCCACCGAGCTCGGCGTGGTCGAGGCAAAACCCGGAGAAATTGCCGTGATTCCGCGCGGCATCAAGTTCCGGGTCGAGCTGCCGGACGGACGAGCGAGAGGCTATGTCTGCGAGAATTACGGCGCGCTCTTCCGGCTTCCAGAATTGGGCCCGATCGGCGCCAACGGCCTCGCCAATCCGCGCGATTTCCGCTCGCCGGTCGCCGCCTTCGAGGACCGCGACGAGCCCTTCGAGGTGGTCGCCAAATTCGAGGGCAAT
>VAZT01000154.1 GCA_005884825.1 Alphaproteobacteria bacterium | reverse complement strand
CCGCGCAGCAGCAGATGTGGCCGGCGATGGCAGAGGCGATGGGCCAGCCCGAGCTGGCCGAGGATCCACGCTTCAATACGACGGAGATGCGCTGGGAAAACCGTGACGCGTTGAATGCGACCATTGAAGAATGGACGCGCGGACGCAGCAAGCACGAGGTCATGCGAATATTGGGCGAGGCAGGAGTTCCTTGCGGTGCGTGCCAGGACACCGGTGAGGTCCTCGCCGATCCGCATCTGAAGGCGCGCGAGATGATCCTCGATCTCGATTACCCGACGCGCGGCACCTACAAGACCGTCGGCTGCCCGATCAAATTGTCGGACTCGCCGGCCGAGGTGAGCCGCCCGCCATTGCTCGGCGAGCACACTGAGGCCTTGCTGAGCGGGCTTTGCGGGCTCGCCCCGGAGGAAGTAAAGCGGCTGCGCGACGATGGCGTGGTTTGATACAGCGACATCTCCCTCTCTGCCCCTGGGGGCGGAGAGGGTCGGGGTGAGGTGGGGGAACCTCCACCGCCGAGCCCCACCTCACCCTCCCCGCCGCTTCGCGCCGGGGCCCCTCCCTCTCCCCCCCTGAAGGGCGGAGAGGGACTTAGACTCGAGGGTATAAAAAGCATGATCGGCTGGAGAGCGCGACTAGGCTTTCTGCTGCCGCCGGGAAATCCGACGGTCGAGCCCGAGATGATCGCATTGGCGCCAGAGGGCGTGTCGGTGCATTTCCACCGCATGGCCGCATACGGCGCTCCCGGCTCCCTCCAGGGCCAGGACGAGCGAACTCGCACGATGATCGACAATATCGACGGCAGCATCGAGCTGCTCGCATCGGTCGAGCCGGATGTCATCGTCGTGGCTCATACCGCGACCAGCTATTATCTCGGCCGCGAGGGGGAAGCCGAGTTGCTAGCCCGGCTCGAGAAATCGACTGGGAAGCGCGTGATCACGGCCTTTGGGGCGGTGTTGCGGGCAGTCGAGCGGCTCGATGTGCGCCGGCTGGCGCTCGGCGCGCCCTATTCGAGGGAGACGACATTACAAGGCAAGGCGCACTTGGAAGCGCACGGCCTTGAGGTCGTCAATTTCGCCAATCTGCAGGGGGTCACCAACATCTACGACGAGACCGCCGAGCGGGCCTATCGGCTGGCGCGGATGGTCGATAGAGAGGACGCCGAAGCCGTCTTCCTTAGCGGTACCGGCATGCCGACATTGCCGGTATTGGAGATGCTGGAACAGGATCTCGGGAAATCGGTGATCTCGAGCGCCTCCGCGATGATGTGGCACGCGCTGTGTCTTGCCGGCGTCAGGCAGCCTATCTCGGGGTTTGGGCGTCTATTGACGCTGAGCTGAGTCCTCGAGCCCGAATACCAATTGCGGTGCGCTGAAACCGGCGAGCCGGAATCCACCGAGAGGGGTGAATTCTCCTGCGCAGTTGCGCGCGAATTCACCGGAGGCGAGGATCGCGCGGCCCAACTGGCTGGTCAGCTTTTCGATGCGGGCGGCACAATTGACGGCTGGACCAATGCAAGTGAAATCGAGTCGATTGCCGCTGCCGATATTGCCGTAGAGGACTTCGCCGACATGCAAGGCCAAGCCGAACCGCAGCCCCGGCATGGCCGCATCCGAAAGTGTCGCGACATTTGCCTGTGCCCGGCGCGCGGCAGCGAGCGCGCGTTCGCACACCTCGGTCTCGTCGCCGGCGATTGTAAAAATCGCCAGCAGCCCGTCGCCCATAAATTTCAGCACCTCGGCGCCATGCTCGAGGATCACCGGGACCTGGCAATCGAAATAGCGGTTGAGGAGATCGATCAGAACCGAGGGCGGCAGACTGTCGGCCAATGCGGTGAACCCGCGCATGTCGGACAGCCAGATCGCCGCGTGGATCTCCTCGATATCGCCTCGCCGGATATGCCCGGCCAGGATGCGCTCGCCAGCGTCGTGCCCGACATAGGTGTCGAGCAAGGTGCTCGCCATCCGCCGCAGTGCTCGGATCTCTGCAACCCTCGCCAGCGGCGTGATGATCGCCTCGATACCGGCTATCTGCGCGTCGGTGAAGCCACCGGCCTGCCGCGTCGTGCAGGTCACCGCGTGAATGGCGCCGTCGGTGAAGACGAGCGGCAACGCGAGATAATCGGTTATTCCTTCGGCGCGAAGCTCCGAAAGAACCGGAAAATCCACCGCACAATCCGGGTCGGCGAGCTTGCGGCGGAGAGCTTGGCCGGTCGCATAAACATGCGCAATCGGATTCTCGAGGAAATCCGCGCTTTCGAGAAGCTCGAATGGCGCCTCTGAAACCTCGACCCCAGTCCCCGGCCGCCATATAAACCGGCGGCCCATGACCTGCGGGTGCAAAGTGCGCACGAACACCGCGACCCGCCACAGCGGGATGCCGCAGGCGACGAGCCGCTCCGACAACTGCGCGAGTACCTGGACTGGCTGCGGCGCCGACCGGGCGCCGTCAATCAGCCAATCGGCAACCTCTTCGATCTCGCAGGCGGTCATTTGGGCCGAATTGATCGTTTTCGAATCCTTGCTCATATTACGGGCAATGCTTTCTCTCAGGCCAGCAGACATGGCGATAGCGTTACAAGTAACTCCACTTCACCCGACCCTCGGCGCCGATGTGCGCGGGGTCGATCTCACGCGGGCAGTGACACCCGAAGTCTTTGCCGAGATCGAAGCGGCTTTCAATCGCTACGGGATCCTCGTCTTTCCGGAGCAGCCGCTGAGCGACGAGCAGCAGCTCGCCTTCAGTCAGCTGTTCGGCCCGCTCGAGGTCAATCCGAACTATGCCGGCGCCAAGATGCGGCTGCGCCCGGATATCGCCGATATTTCCAACCTCGACGCCGAGGGGCGGGTTCTGGCGCGCGACGACCGCCGCAACCTGTTCAACCTGGGCAACCAGCTCTGGCATACCGACAGCTCGTTCAAGCACATCCCGGCGAAATGCTCGCTACTGTCGGCGCGCGAGCTACCCTCGTCAGGAGGCGAGACCGAATTCGCCGACATGCGGGCGGCCTGGGACGCGTTGCCCAAGGAGAAGAAGCGACAGCTCGACGGGCTTGTCGTCGAGCACAGCATCTTTCGCTCGCGCAGCCAGATCGGCTTTGCCGATTTCAAACGACGAGGTCTTCAAGCAACTGCCGCCGGTACCGCAGGCATTAGTGCGCCATCATCCCGCCTCCGGGCGCACCAGCCTCTACCTCGCCTCGCACGCCTCGCACATCATCGGCTGGCCGGTCGAGAAGGGGAGGGCGCTGATCGAGGAACTAATCGCCTTTGCGACCCAGCCGCAATTCGTCTACCAGCATCACTGGACCGTCGGCGACCTCGTAATCTGGGACAATCGCTGCACGATGCATCGCGGCCGGCCCTACGACGACACCCAGCGCCGCGTCCTGCACCGCACGACGGTCTCGGACCGGGCCAACACATTGGAGCAGGAGGGGCTGCTGGCAATTTCCGCGGCCTGACCGGGTCGGCGCGGCAGGTTCACGGCATCATGTTGGCGCTGAGGTTGGCGATGATCCAGATCGAGCCGGTGATCACGAGAAAGACGATCAGCATGCCGAAGGCGAGGGCCAGAATATTGTTCGTGTTGTCGGGCGCGCTGCCCAGATGCAGAAAAAAGACGAGGTGGACGCCGATCTGCGCGAAGGCGAGCACGACCAGCCCGACCGGTATACCCGGGGCCCACAGCAAATTCGTTTGCGACACGATGAAGGAGGCGATCGTCGCGAGGATGGCGAGCCCGAGCCCCGCCGTGTACGACAGAACGCTGGCCGTCGGCTCATGCTCTTCGACACCCGGGGTCCGGTCGTCGAAGACATGCTCGTGACCGTGCATCACTGGAAGTCTCCCATCAGGTAAACCAAGGTCAGCACGCCGACCCAGACGATATCCAGCGCGTGCCAGAACAGGCTCCAGCACAACAGGCGCCGGAGCACGTGGGGCCGCAAACCCTTGACGACGACCTGCGCCACCATATAGGCGAGCCAGATCAGGCCGCTGGTCACGTGGGCGCCATGCGTGCCGACCAAGGTGAAGAAGCCGGACAGAAAGCCGCTGCGCGAGGGCCCGGCGCCCTTGCTCAC